>NZ_JASCPP010000129.1:0-15653 GCF_029959745.1 Pseudomonas sp. PS01298
GGCTTGCTCGCGAATGCGGTGGATCAGTCAAGAATGTATCGACTGACACTCCGCATTCGCGGGCAAGCCCGCTCCCACAGTTTTGAGCGCATTTCAGATCAGCCGAACAACCACTTCCACAACAGCACCAGCACCACTACCGCCAGCACCGGCCGTGCAATGCGGTAGGCCTTGGGATGCTTGCGCTTCCACTGCTTGACCACACCGCTGAACTTGTCGCTGAAGGTCTTGCTCCAGGCGTACGCCTGGTTGATGCCGCCGACGCGCTCGTCGTCGAGGTTCTGCGGCGCGGTGGCGCGGCCCAGTTGCTTGCTGACCCAGCGGTTGACGCGGGTCATCAGGCGGTTGCTCAGGGGGCGCTCGATGTCGCAGAACAGGATGACACGGGTCTTATCCGTCTCGTTCTTCACCCAGTGCACATACGTTTCGTCGAACATCACGTCTTCACCGTCGCGCCAGGCGTACACCTGGCCATCGACGAAGATGCGGCAGTCGTCGGAGTTCGGCGTGGACAGGCCCAGGTGATAGCGCAGCGAACCGGCAAACGGGTCGCGGTGCGGGTTGAGGTGGCTGCCGCCTGGCAACAGCGCGAACATCGCGCCCTTGACGTTGGGGATGCTGCTCACCAGCGCCACGGTTTTCGGGCACAGCGCCTCGGCCGATGGCAGGGGTTTGTCGTACCACTTGAGGTAGAAACGCTTCCAGCCCTTCTTGAAGAACGAACCGAACCCGGCGTCGTTGTTCTTTTCGGCGGCGCGGATGTACCCCTCGTCGAACAGGTGCATGGCCTCCTCGCGGATCACTTCCCAGTTGTCCTTGAGCACATCCAGTTCCGGGAATTTGCTGCGGTCCAGGTAGGGCTTGGACGGCACGGCGGAGAACAGGTACATCAGGGCGTTATACGGGGCGAACAGCGCCGAATGGTTGACGAACTGGCGCAACATCGGCAAACGGGCCTTGCCGCGCAGGTGCACATACAGCGTGCTGCCGATAAACAACGCCAGCACCGACAGTTTGGCGGCCAAAGAAAAGGTCATGCAGCAACTCCTGAAAATAAGCGCCTGGCCAACAGCAGACGTAGCAGCCGGCCATGATAAACAGTTGGGCCATTATGCAGAAGGCCCGAGCTGACCGGCTGACACAAATCAAACATTGCAAGCAACGCGGGTGGGGCAGCGGATCTCTTGTGGTGACTGGGCTTATTGTGGCTAGTGCGGGCTTATTGTGGCGAGCGGGCTTGCCCCGCGTTGGGGCGCGAAGCGGCCCTGAAACCATTCACCGCGTTCCTCCCTGCAAAAACCCGCTGGATTGATTGGGGCCGCTTCGCAGCCCAACGCGGGGCAAGCCCGCTCACCACAGGAAGCGGAAAGCGCGCTCACGACAAATCAACAATAAGCCTACTTACCCCATCAAACCTGCTCACCACAAAACACCAAGCCTGCTCACCCCATCAAACCTGCCCACTACAAAACATCAAACCCGCTCACCACAAAACAACCATCAAGCCTGGTTTTCCTGCTCGGTAAACAAATCGCTGAACAGCATGCTCGACAGGTAGCGCTCACCGGAGTCCGGCAAAATGACTACGATAGTCTTGCCCTGCATTTCCGGCTTCTCCGCCAGACGCACGGCCACGGCCATCGCCGCCCCGCAGGAGATTCCGCAGAGGATGCCTTCTTCCTGCATCAGGCGCAGGGCCATGGCCTTGGATTCTTCGTCGGTCACCAGCTCCACGCGGTCGACCATCGACAAATCCAGGTTCTTCGGCACAAAGCCGGCGCCAATGCCCTGGATCTTGTGCGAACTCGGCTTGATCTCTTCACCGGCCAGGGCCTGGGTGATCACCGGCGACACAAGCGGCTCCACGGCCACCGACAGAATCGGCTTGCCCGCGGTGTTCTTGATATAGCGCGACACGCCGGTGATTGTGCCGCCGGTGCCCACGCCTGCGACCAGCACGTCGACGGCGCCATCGGTGTCATTCCAGATTTCCGGGCCGGTGGTTTTTTCGTGGATCGCCGGGTTGGCCGGGTTTTCGAACTGGCCTGGCATGAAGTACTGGGCCGGGTCGCTGGCGACGATTTCAGCGGCTTTGGCGATGGCCCCTGTCATGCCCTTGGCCGGCTCGGTCAGCACCAGCTCGGCGCCGAGGGCCTTGAGCACCTTGCGGCGCTCGATACTCATCGACGCCGGCATGGTCAGCAGCAGCTTGTAGCCACGGGCAGCGGCCACGAACGCCAGGCCGATACCGGTGTTGCCGGAGGTAGGTTCGACGATGGTCATGCCCGGCTTGAGTTTGCCGGTGCTTTCGGCGTCCCAGATCATGTTTGCGCCAATGCGGCACTTCACCGAGTAACCCGGGTTACGCCCTTCGATCTTGGCCAGGATGGTCACGCCACGCGGGGCGATGCGGTTGATCTGGACCAGGGGCGTGTTACCGATGGAGTGCGCGTTGTCTGCAAAGATGCGGCTCATGACGGGTCCTTAAGGCAATTTCAAGAAGGTCACAAGGGTATGCCTCGTCCACCAAGGCGTCCAGTCAGAGGAACGTTGCGCCCACCCGGGCGGTCCATCGCCTATACCGTTGGAGAACCTGACCATGAGACGTCGCTACAGTTGGCCACTCTGGACCTTCGCCGCCCTGGTGGTGGTGCTGGTTGCCATCGACCTGGCCCTGCCCTACCTGGTGCGCAACTACTTGAATGACAAACTCGCCGACATGGGCGACTACCGTGGCCAGGTCACCGACGTGGACGTGGCCCTGTGGCGCGGCGCGTACAGGATCAACGGCCTGCAGATCGTCAAGGTCGACGGCAAGGTGCCAGTACCGTTCGTCAAGGCGCCGTTGATCGACCTGGCAGTGAGCTGGCATTCGCTGTGGTACGACCATGCGGTGGTGGCCGAGGTGCAGTTCGTCAATCCCGAGGTCAATTTCGTCGATGGCGGGGCCAACAAGCAGGCGTCCCAGACCGGTAAAGGCACCGACTGGCGCGCGCAGTTGAGCAAACTGCTGCCGATCACCCTCAACGAAGTGCGCATCCAGGACGGCAAGATCGCCTTCCACAACTTCAGCTCCAAACCGCCGGTGAACATCAACGCCACGTCGGTCAACGCCAGCTTCTATAACCTCACCAACGTGGTCGACGTCAAAGGCAAGCGCGACGCCCGCTTCGACGGCAAGGCCCTGCTGCAAGGCCAGGCGCCCCTGGAAGCGACCGCCACGTTTGACCCGCTGAGCAACTTCGAAGACTTCGAATTCCGCTTTCGCGCCAGGGACCTGCAACTGCGCCGCATGAATGATTTCGCGTCGGCGTACGGCAAATTCGACTTCAAGGCCGGTACCGGTGATGTGGTGATCGAGGCCCAGGCGGAAAAAGGCCAGTTGACCGGCTACATCAAGCCGCTGCTGCGCAATGTGGAAGTCTTCGATTGGCAACAGGACGTCGAAAACAAGGACAAGAACATCTTCCGCTCGATCTGGGAGGCCGTGGTCGGCGCCAGCGAGACGGTGCTGAAGAACCAGGCCAAGAACCAGTTCGCCACCCGCGTGGAGCTGAGTGGCAGCGTGCATCAGCAGAATGTCAGCGCGTTCTCCGCGTTTTTGGCGATTTTGCGCAATGGCTTCATCCAGGCATTCAACGCGCGCTATGAACAACCCAAGCCATCGGCGGATTGAGCCTGACCTGCCATTCAGAGACTGAATAACCCGTCTGCGTTCACAGTCGCCGGGGCCGCGCGGTATAGTCCGGGCATTGATGAATTCGAGGAATGACCGATGAAGTTCGAAGGCACCCAGGCCTACGTTGCCACCGATGACCTGAAACTGGCCGTCAACGCTGCCATTACCCTGGAGCGTCCGCTGCTGGTCAAGGGTGAGCCCGGTACCGGCAAGACCATGCTCGCCGAGCAACTGGCCGAATCCTTCGGTGCCAAGCTGATCACCTGGCACATCAAGTCCACCACCAAGGCCCACCAGGGCCTGTACGAGTACGACGCGGTCAGCCGCCTGCGCGACTCGCAACTGGGCGTGGACAAGGTGCACGACGTGCGCAACTACCTGAAGAAAGGCAAGCTGTGGGAGGCGTTCGAGTCCGAAGAGCGCGTGATCCTGCTGATCGATGAAATCGACAAGGCCGACATCGAGTTCCCCAACGACCTGTTGCAGGAACTCGACAAGATGGAGTTCTACGTCTATGAAATCGACGAGACCATCAAGGCGAAGAAACGCCCGATCATCATCATTACCTCCAACAATGAAAAAGAGCTGCCGGACGCCTTCCTGCGCCGCTGCTTCTTCCACTACATCGCCTTCCCCGACCGTACCACCCTGCAAAAGATCGTCGATGTGCACTACCCCGACATCAAGAAGGACCTCGTCAGCGAAGCGCTGGACGTGTTCTTCGATGTGCGCAAGGTGCCGGGCCTGAAAAAGAAACCTTCCACCTCCGAACTGGTGGACTGGCTCAAGCTGCTGATGGCCGACAATATCGGCGAAGCGGTGCTACGCGAGCGCGACCCCACCAAGGCGATCCCGCCGCTGGCCGGTGCCTTGGTGAAGAACGAGCAAGACGTGCAACTGCTTGAACGTCTGGCATTCATGAGCCGTCGCGGTAATCGATAATGTTGCTCAACCTGTTCAATGAAATGCGCGCAGCCAAGGTGCCGGTCTCGGTGCGCGAGCTGCTCGACCTGATCAACGCGCTGAAACAGCGCGTGACCTTCGCCGACATGGACGAGTTCTACTACTTGGCCCGGGCGATCCTGGTCAAGGACGAACGGCATTTCGACAAGTTCGACCGAGCCTTCGGCGCCTACTTCAACGGCCTCGAAAAGCTCGACGACCACCTGCAGGCGCTGATCCCCGAAGACTGGCTGCGCAAGGAATTCGAACGCTCGCTGAGCGACGAGGAACGCGCGCAGATCCAGTCCCTCGGCGGCCTCGACAAGCTGATCGAGGCGTTCAAGCAACGCCTGGAAGAACAGAAGGAACGCCATGCCGGCGGCAATAAGTGGATCGGCACCGGCGGTACCAGCCCGTTCGGCTCCGGCGGCTACAACCCGGAAGGCATTCGCGTCGGCGACGCCGGCAAACGCCAGGGCAAGGCCGTCAAGGTCTGGGACCAGCGCGAGTACAAGAACCTCGACGACCAGGTGGAACTGGGCACGCGCAACATCAAGATCGCCCTGCGCCGCCTGCGCAAATTCGCGCGCCAGGGTGCGGCCGAAGAGCTGGATATCGACGGCACCATCGACCACACCGCCCGCGACGCCGGGCTGCTGAACATCCAGATGCGCCCGGAGCGGCGCAACACCATCAAGCTGTTGTTGCTGTTCGACATCGGCGGCTCGATGGACGCCCATGTGAAGATCTGCGAGGAACTGTTCTCGGCATGCAAGACCGAGTTCAAGCACCTGGAGTACTTCTACTTCCACAACTTCGTGTACGAGTCGGTCTGGAAGAACAACCAGCGCCGCACCTCGGAGCGCACTTCCACCCAGGACCTGCTGCACAAGTACGGCGCCGACTACAAAGTGATCTTTATCGGCGACGCGTCGATGGCGCCGTATGAGATCACCCAGGCCGGCGGCAGCGTCGAGCATTGGAATGAAGAGCCAGGGTATGTGTGGATGCAGCGCTTCATGGCCAAGTACAAGAAGCTGATCTGGATAAACCCGTACCCGAAAGACACCTGGGGCTATACGGCGTCGACGGGGATTGTGCGCGAGTTGGTGGAAGACCAGATGTACCCGCTGACGCTGCGCGGGCTGGAAGAAGGGATGCGCTTCCTGTCCAAGTGATGCAGGCCTGTAGACGATGGTATCGGCTACAGGCAACTTCACTCAGCAGTGCTCGCTGTCGATCCAGGCAAACTTGAGGAACAGCGCAGCGAACTGTTTGACCAGTTCCGAATCCTGACGGTCTACTTTCCCATCATTGTTGACGTCCTGGTTGATCGAGACAGTGCTCCCCCGACCATTACCGTCGCTGTACACCGCCGCCGAATAGACAATGGTTTCATCTCGGGGCGCCCCTTCCCCTTGATGAAAGTGCAAGCGCACCGTGTCGGGAATCCCGTTGTGATCAAAGTCCCCGGCAAATACCTTCAGGTACTTGTCGAAGGGTTCGTCGAGGCTGAACCATTCGAACGCCAGGAACAGCTGGGCAAACTCAAGGGCCATCTCCCGGTCCACGGCGTCGACAATACCGTCCTGATTGAGATCGTCCGCAATGACCCAGTCGAACTTGCCGTTTTCGGTGATATCGAACGCCGTCGCCCGGTGGACAAGCGCGGGGGCTTGGGAGTCGTCATAGAATTCCAGATAGACCACGTCGGGAATATCGTTATCGAACACATCTTGGGCAAATATCTTCAAATAGCGCATGGCAAAACCTGACTAGGGGATGGACCTATCAAGATTTGCATGACTGCACTCAAGCAGCGAAGACGACAAACGCTGGCACTCCCGTAGGAGTTTTCTTTACGCGGTAAACCTGCGCAGATACGCCACATGCTGCTGATGCGCCGTCTCCTGCACCATCGGCGCCAACCTGAGCTTTTCCCCCGGCAGGCACTGCGCCAGTCGCGCCAGCGCCAACGGCGTCAACGCGCCCAGGCGTGGATACCCGCCAATGGTCTGCCGGTCATTGAGCAACACAATCGGCTGTCCATCCGGTGGCACCTGGATGGCCCCCAACGGAATCCCTTCGGAAATCAATGACGGCCCCTGGTACTGCAACGGCGTGCCCAACAGGCGCATGCCCATGCGGTCGGCGCGGCTGTCCAGCGCCCATTCGGTATTGAAGGCATCGAACAGGCTCTGGCCGCTGAACTGGCCAATCTGTGCACCGACGATCACATCCAGCGGCCCCTTGGCGGGCAGGACTGAATCGCTCAGCACTTTCATCGCACCGCCGGTCCCGGAATAGCCTAACCGCGCGCCTTCGACCAACGCCTTGCCGAAGCCATCCAGCCCGCCCAACTCCTCGCGCACCACCGTGGCACAACTGCCCAGCACCTGCGGCGCATCAAAGCCGCCCGGCGCCGCCAGGTAGGCCCTGGCCCCGCTGAACGGCTGGGTAAAGCGCAGGCGCTGGCCCTTTTGCAGGATGAAACTGCGGCCGGGGCTGATGGCGCGTTCGTCGATGTACGCACCCAGGTCCGCACCGGCCAAGGCCAGCAGGCAATACTCTTCGGCCTGCACGGTAAAACCGCCGAGGGTGATTTCCACCACCGGCGCATCCAGCGCATTGCCCAGCAGCCAATTGGCCCAGGACATCGACACCCAGTCCAGCGCACCGCCCTGGGTCACGCCCAGGTGGCGCACGCCAAAGCGGCCGGCGTCCTGCAACAGACACAGTGGCGTGCTGGCCTCGATCAACAAGCGGCTCATGCCTGCGCCTCCAACGGCGTGTCATCGCCACCCAGGTGGATAAATTCCGCGTGATCGACGGCTTCAAAACGCACCGTATCACCGGGTTGCATCAGGCTGTAGCCGTCGCGTTCGCGGTCGAACAGCTTGGCCGGGGTGCGGCCGATCAGGTTCCAGCCGCCGGGAGATACCACCGGGTAGGCGGCCGTTTGCCGCTCGGCGATGCCGACGCTGCCGGCCGCCACGCGTTTGCGCGGGGTACTCAGGCGTGGTGTGGCGAGGATTTCGTCGACCAGCCCCATAAAGGCAAAACCGGGGGCGAAGCCAAGGGCGAATACCTGGTATTGGTGGGCACTGTGACGACGGATCACTTCATCGACAGCCAGGCCACTGCGCTGGGCGAGCAATGTCAGTTCAGGGCCGACGCTCGGGTCGTACCACACCGGCAGCACATGGCACTGGCCGCCGCCCTGGGCTTGGGGTTGCAGGTCCGTCAGGGCTTCGTCGATCAACGCGCGGGCCTGGGACGGGCTCAACGCGGTGAGGTCGTAATGCACCATCAACGTGGTGTAGGACGGCACCAGGTCGACCAGCGCGGGCCCGAAACCGCTGCGCAAGCGCTGGGTAGCGGCGAGCATCCACGGCATGTTGGCTTCGGCAATCACGTCAAACAGACGCACCATCAGCGCGTCGATGGCCACCACTTCAATGCGTGGCTTCATGCTGGCTTCAATGCCTCGCGAATGCGCTGCACGGCGGCGACCGAGCTCGCGTTGTCGCCATGCACGCACAGGGTGTTGGCCCGCAATACCAGTGGGCTGCCATCACTGGCCGTCAGGGCCTCGCCACGGGAAAGGGTCAGGGCCTGCTGGACGATGGTGTCGGAATCATGGTGCACGGCACCCGGCAATTGGCGCGAAACCAGATGCCCCTTGGGGTCGTAGGCACGGTCGGCGAAGGCCTCGAACCACAGGATGACCCCGTATTCATCGCCCAGGGCCTGGGCCGCGCTGTTGTCGCGGGTAGCCAGCAGCATCAGCGGCAGGTCGCCATAGGCGGCCACGGCCTGGATTACCGCGCGCAGCTGCACCGGGTTGGCCATCATGTCGTTGTACATCGCGCCGTGTGGCTTGACGTAGCTGACCCGCCCACCCTGGGCGCGGCAGATGCCGTCGAGGGCGCCGATCTGGTAATGCAGCAGGTCCTGGATTTCTTCGGGCGTGTAGGCCATGGAGCGACGACCGAACCCTTGCAGGTCCTGATACGCCGGGTGCGCGCCCACTTGCACACCGTGCTTGAGCGCCAGGCCGACGGTCTTGCGCATGATGCTCGGGTCGCCGGCATGGAAGCCACAAGCCACGTTGGCGCAATCGATGAACGGCATGACCTCGGCGTCCAGACCCATCGTCCAGTTGCCAAAGCTTTCGCCGATGTCGCAATTCAGTAGCAGGCGGCTCACGGTGGTCGCTCCTGTAGGCTTTGTTTTTTTGTAGTGTGGGATTTTTTACACAGAACTCGCAACTTGTCCTGGCACCCCAACGACGCTTATCGTGGAATAACTCGATTTTTGGCGCTGGCCCGGTGCGGCGTCCAACTAATAAAAACCGATCCAAGCATAAGAAAAGTTGATCCCATGAATTTGAAGTTCCTCGAAACCTTCGTCTGGGTGGCCAAGCTCAAGAGCTTTCGGCTGACCGCCGAGAAGTTGTTCACCACCCAGGCCTCGATCTCCAGCCGCATTGCGGTGCTGGAAAGCGAGCTGGGCGTGAAGTTGTTTCTGCGTGACTCACGGGGCGTGAGCCTGACCCCGGAAGGCCTGAAGGTGCTCGATTATGCCGAGCAGATGATGGTGACCATGCAAGGCCTGAAGCAGTCACTGGAGACCACCAGCAGCAAGGTCGGGCGCATCCGCATCGGCGCGATGGACACGGTGATCCACACGTGGCTGAGCCCGCTGGTCGCCGAGTTGATGGACCATTTCCCGCTGGTAGAAATCGAGTTGGTCGCCGATACGGCGCTGAACCTCAGCGATCAGCTGCAAAAAGGCTTTCTGGATTTGATCCTGCAAACCGACCTGCTGCGCCTGGAAACCGTGCGCAGCCTGGAACTGGCCAGCCACCCCATGGCGTGGATCGTCGCCAGCCAATCGATCTACAACCGCGACTACGCGTCCCTGGCCGAACTGGCCCAGGAGCGCATCATCACCTATTCGAAAAACTCCCACCCGCATCAGGATGTGCTCAGCCTGATGCAGGCCAATGGCGTGGCCGCGCCGAGGATGAACTGTGTGAACTCCGTGTCGGCGATCACGCGGTTGCTGCGTGATGGCTTCGGCATTGGCGCACTGCCGCCGGTGCTGGTCACTGAGGAACTCGCGCGCGGCGAACTGGTGATGCTGCCGATGGCGCAGCAACTGCCGAATCTGCAGGTGGTAGTGTCGTGGCGTGTGGGGGTGGAATTGGTCGAGGAGATTGTCGGGCTGTGCCAGAAGGTGGTGGCGCAGTATGCCGAGGAAGTGGGCGCGGAGCGCATGGTGCTGGCCTGACCCGCCCAAACCTGCAGGAGCCGGCTTGCCGGCGATAGCGCCTCAGCGTCGCGTGAGCCGCACGTCGCAAGCCGGGCGCCTACAGTGCATCAAGGTGGCCGTTAGAGGCCTTTCAGATCTCGCTCTTCGATTGGCCGGCTCTGGCGCAGGCGCTTGCCGCCCAACACCACCCAGTCGATCAGGCGGAACAGGCATTCCAGGCCGAACGACAGCAGCATCGCCCCGCCCAGGCCCCAGCCCATGGCTTCGGGGGTTAACAGGATCTGGTAGCTGTAGCCATTCCAGGTTTCCAGGCGGATATCCGGGTCGGCAGCCACGGCCACTTGCAGCGCGCGGATGTACCAGGGACCTTGCATCGCCTGGAATTGCTTATCCAGCGCCACCTGCCGATTGAGCATGGCCCCCAGGCTGTTGGCATCACTCTGGAACACCGGGTCATCGCTGGCGCGGTAGTGGGCGACCAGCGCCTGCAGGTCGCCATTGAAGAACTGCTGCGCGGTGGACTCGAACCCGCGCAGGCCGGTCTGGGCCTCGATCAAGTGGGCTTCGACGCGCTTGGCGTAATCGTTGATGAACCCCGGCACTTGCACGCCGACCAACAGGCCAATGGCAAACAGCACCAACCGCAGGTAACTGAGCAACATGGTCGATATCCTTACTCGGTGATGCCCTGGCTGACGCATTCACCGCGTCGCCACAGGCTCCATTGGCCCGGTTCGTAGCGGGTCCAGTTTTCGTTGTCGGTCAAAGGCTCGGTGGCGATCACCGTCACCACATCGTTGGGCGTGGTTTCGGCCTGAAAATCGACGATCACGTCGACATCTTTCAGGCGCGCAGGGCCAAACGGCGCACGCCGGGTAATCTGCGCCAATTTCGTCGAGCAAAAGCAAAACAGCCAGTCGCCATCGCTGAGCAGGCAGTTGAACACGCCTTTGCTGCGGTATTCGGCGCAGGCGGCGATCAGGTCCGGCAGCATTCGCTCGATGTCCACCGGCTCGGGGAACGCCTCGCGCACGCGGTTGAGCAGGTCGCAGAACGCCGCTTCGCTGTCGGTATCGCCGACCGGGCGGTAGAAGGTGGCGCGCGGGGTGAAGTCCGCCAGTTGGCCGTTGTGGGCGAAACACCAGTTGCGCCCCCACAGCTCACGCACGAACGGATGAGTGTTGGCCAGGCTCACCTTGCCGACATTGGCCTGGCGGATATGCCCGATCACCACTTCGCTCTTGATGGGATACCGCTGCACCAGCAGGGCGACTTCCGACTCGCTGCTGGCGGCCGGGTCCTGGAACAGGCGCAGGCCACGGCCTTCGTAGAAGGCGATGCCCCAACCGTCGCGGTGCGGGCCGGTGCGCCCACCGCGCTGCATCAGCCCGGTAAAGCTGAACACGATATCGGTGGGGACGTTGGCACTCATGCCCAATAATTCACACATGCCAGGGCTCTCGCTGCAGGGCGGACAACGTTAAAGACGCGGCTCGACGCGCATACCGCTCACGGGGGCAGGACGGCGCAAAGGCTCGTCGTCATCGTCCGGCTCGGCGGCCAGGGCGGCATCGACGGCGGCCTTGCGCTCCCGACGGGCATTGGCGGCGCGCTCGATGGGCCAACGGATCAACACGAACACGAGGTACACGGCAAACGCGATCATCGTGTACATGAACAGATCGGAGATCGCCCGCCAGGCGTTGTTGCCGACCTTGAGCACCAGGTCCAGCGCGGTAATGGCCACGGCCGGCGCGAACTGGGTCTTGACCGGGTCGACGATGGTCGGGCTGAACAGCAGCACCGCCATCAGCAATTGCAGCGGCTCGCGCAGCCAGCGCCAGATCCAGCGGGTCATGCGCCACCACACCAACAGGCAGCCCAAAGCGGCAAAGGCGTAGAGGCCCCAAGCGGTCAGATAGTCGTTCTCGGTCATGGTGTCCATGGCAAGGTAGGCAAACAGGCGGCTATGATAACGGCTTTTGCGTGTCGCGGCTGCAATGCCTGCCACCTTCCGCCAGACAGAGAGTGATCCATGCCGTCATCGACCCACATCACTGCCGCCCCGATCGCCCGCAAGGCCCCAGGCCAGGACCCGTACGCCTGGCTGCAGGAGCGTGACAGCGTCGAAGTCCTCGATTACCTCAAGGCCGAAAACGCCTGGCAGGAAGCCCAGCTCGCCGACCAGCAAGCCTTGCGCGAAACGCTGTTCGAAGAGATCAAGGGCCGCATCCTCGAAACCGACCTGTCGCTGCCCTCGCCGTGGGGCCCGTACCTGTACTACACGCGCACCACCGCCGGTGACGAATACGCCCGTCACTACCGCTGCCGCCGTCCGGCCGACGACAGCAACCAGGTCGACGACAGCAGCGAAGAACTGCTGCTGGACCCGAACGTGCTGGCCAATGGCGGATTCTTCTCACTCGGTGCATTCAGCATCAGCCCCGACCACCAACGCCTGGCCTACAGCCTGGATACCAGTGGCGAGGAGATCTACACCCTGTTCGTGAAGGAATTGGCCACCGACAAGGTCAGCGAACTGGCGTTCGAGAACTGCGACGGCAGCATGACCTGGGCCAACGACAGCCTGACCCTGTTTTTCGGCGAACTCGACGACACGCACCGCCCGCACAAGTTGTATCGCTATCGCCTGGACGGCACCGCAGCGCAGGAAGTGTTCCACGAGCCCGACGGGCGTTTCTTCCTGCATTGCTACCGCTCCAGTTCCGAGCGCCAACTGTTGCTGGCCCTGGGCAGCAAGACCACCAGCGAAATCTGGGCGCTGGACGCCAACCAGCCGCACCTGGACTTCACTTGCCTGGCGCCACGGGTCGAGGACCATGAATATGACGTCGACCACGGCAAGCTCGACGGCGAGTGGACCTGGTTTATCCGCAGCAACCGCGATGGCATCAACTACGCGCTGTTCGTCGCTGCCGATACCGGCGATGTGCCAACCGAGGACCAGTGGCAGAACCTGATCCCCCACAGCGACGACGTGATGCTCGACGGCGTCAGCCTGAACGCCAGCGCCATGACCCTGAGCCTGCGCATTGGCGGCCTGCCCGTGATCGAAGTGCACCCGCAAGGCGTGCCGGCCTATCGCGTGGAATTGCCTGACGCCGCCTACAGCCTCTACGTACAGAACAGCCTGGAATTCCCCAGCGACAAGATTCGCCTGCGCTACGAAGCCCTGAACCGCCCGGCCCAGGTCCGTCAGCTGGAGCTGGCCAGCGGCGCACAACAGGTGCTCAAGGAAACCCCGGTACTCGGCGTGTTCAATGCCGATGACTACGTCAGCCAGCGCCTGTGGGCCACCTCCGCCGATGGCACCCAGGTGCCGATCAGCCTGGTGGTCAAGCGCGACCAGCTCGGCAAGCCGACGCCGCTGTACCTGTATGGCTACGGCGCCTATGGCCACAGCCTCGACCCATGGTTCTCGCATGCGCGCCTGAGCCTGCTCGACCGTGGCGTCGCCTTCGCCATTGCGCATGTGCGCGGCGGCGGCGAACTGGGTGAAGCCTGGTACCGCAACGGCAAGCAGGCCCACAAGCAGAACACCTTCAGCGACTTTATCGCGTGTGCCGAACACCTGATCGCCCAGGGCCTGACCACGTCCAGCCAACTGGCGATCAGTGGCGGCAGCGCCGGCGGCCTGTTGATCGGCGCGGTGCTCAACCAGCGTCCGGAGCTGTTCCAGGCGGCGATTGCCGAGGTGCCGTTCGTCGATGTGCTCAACACCATGCTCGACCCGGAACTGCCGCTGACCATCACCGAGTACGATGAATGGGGCAATCCCGAAGAGCCCGAGGTGTATGCGCGCATCAAGGCTTACGCGCCGTACGAAAACGTCAGCGCCCAGGCCTACCCGGCCCTGCTGGTGATTGCCGGCTACAACGACAGCCGCGTGCAGTACTGGGAAGCGGCCAAGTGGGTGGCCAAGTTGCGCGACACCGCCACCTCCGACAATCTCCTGCTGCTCAAGACCGAGCTGGGCGCCGGCCACGGTGGGATGAGCGGTCGTTACCAGGGATTACGTGACGTAGCGCTCGAATATGCATTTGTGTTCAAGGCGCTGGGGCTGGTTTAAGGAACTTAGCGCGGCGGTCCTGTCTGAACACAGGACCGCCTACCTGATTGATGGATCAATACTGCAGCCATGCCTCCACCGACGCTCCTGAATAACGAAATCCGCGACATGCTCATGGACTGCGGCTTGTTCGACCCGCTGTTGCCGGAAGATTTCCACGTGGCCGCCGGCTACTTCAATATCAGCAGCATTGCCCGCGATGAGGTGATTTTCCTCGAGGGCGATGCCGGCACGTTCATGTGCATCCTCCACAGCGGCCAGGTGGCCGTGCAGAAATCCAGCCACACCGGCCAGCGCCTGACGATCGCCACCCTGCGCAGTGGGCGCGCTTTCGGTGAAATGGCGGTGCTGGACGGCGAGCGGCGTTCGGCCAGCTGCGTGGCCGCCAGTGACTGCGTGCTGTTGAACCTGGGCAAGGATTCCCTGGAGAAGATGCTCAACGAAGCGCCTCGGGTGGCCGCCAAGATCATCCGCGCCATTGCCATTGCCCTGTCCAAGCGCCTGCGCATGGCCGACGGGCAATTACTCTCGCAACAGTTCTAGCCGCCGGGCGTCTTCGGTTTGCTGTCGTTTTGCAGCAGGCCGGGCACCGTCTGGTCCTTCGGCGGCGTTGGCAGCACGATGGGCACCAGGGGCGGCGAGCCGTTGGTCTTGGGCACGGCGGGCGGGGTGACTTGCGGGTAGAGCGTCGGCGTTGGCGTGCCCGGCGCGCCTGGGGTTGGCGTCGGGGCGACCGGTACGGTTTGCAACTCCTGAGCCTGCGCCGCACCCAATGCGAGCGCGCTCAACACAATGACCGTTAGAATGCTGCACTTCATCGATGGCTCCATGGCCTGACCGGAATGTCACAAGGCTACTCCCAACCGCGCAAGAATGCCCTTCCCAATGAGATTTCCATGAAACGTTTCGTTCTGCTGGACACCACCCCGATCCCCGACAATGGCGGAGCCTTGTGCCTGTTCGAATACGGTGAGGATTTTGTCATCAAGATCCAGGGCGGGGACGGCGGCCAGTTGATGAACACGCGCATGCACGGTTCGGAAGACGCCCTGGCGGAAATTCCCTGCCGCAAAGTCGCTGGCCGTCCGGGTTCGCGGGTGTTGATCGGCGGGCTGGGCATGGGCTTTACCCTGGCTTCGGCGCTCAAGCATTTGGGCAAGACTGCCGAGGTGGTGGTGGCGGAACTGGTGCCCGGCGTTGTGGAATGGAACCGTGGCCCGCTGGGGGAGAAATCCGGTCGGCCATTGCTCGACCCGCGCACCGTGATCCGCCTGGAAGACGTGGCCAACGTACTGCAGGCCGAGCCCCAGGGTTTTGACGCGATCATGCTCGACGTCGACAACGGCCCCGAAGGCCTGACGCAAAAAGCCAACAGTTGGCTCTATTCCGCCGGTGGCCTGGCAGCTTGTGCCAAGGCCCTGCGCCCCAAGGGCGTGCTGGCGGTCTGGTCCGCCAGCGCCGACAAACTGTTCAGCGACAAACTGCGCAAGGCGGGTTTCAAGGCCGAAGAAGTGCAGGTGTTCGCCCACGGTAACAAGGGCACCCGGCACACCATCTGGATCGCCGAGAAGCTCAAGGGCTGAGCCCCCTGTAGGCGCTGGCTGGCCTGCGATGGCATCAACCCGGAGCGCCTGCCCCCCGGGTGCCCACATCGCAGGCCAGCCA
>NZ_JASCPP010000012.1:0-88475 GCF_029959745.1 Pseudomonas sp. PS01298
GCTCGCGAAGGCGGTGTGTCAGCGATACATAGATTGACTGAAACACCGCATTCGCGAGCAAGCCCGCTCCCACACTGACCGCATGCATTTCGGACGACCGAAGTGCTCCCTCACTTTGCGGGACGGCCCGCAGGGTTTTGCCATGTTCGAAAAACTGTTGATCGCCAACCGTGGCGCCATCGCCTGCCGCATCCTGCGCACCTTGCGCGAACTGCAGGTCAAGGGCGTCGCCATCTATGCCGAAGCCGATGCGGCGAGCCTGCATATCCAACACGCCGACGAGGCCTACAGCCTCGGTGAAGGCGCCGCCGCCACGACCTACCTGGCGGTGGAAAAAATCCTCGCGACCGCCAAGGCCTGTGGTGCCAGGGCGATTCATCCGGGCTACGGGTTCCTGTCGGAAAACGCCGCCTTTGCCCAAGCCTGTGAACACGCGGGCATTGCCTTTGTCGGGCCGACGCCCGAACAGTTGCGCGTGTTCGGTCTCAAGCACACCGCCCGCGCCCTGGCCAGGCAACAGCACATCCCGCTGCTGGAAGGCACCGAGCTGCTCGACAGCCTCGACGCTGCGTTGCGGGCCGCCGACACCGTCGGCTACCCGGTGATGCTGAAAAGTACCGCCGGCGGCGGCGGGATTGGCATGCGCGTGTGCCGCAGCGCGGCGCAGTTGAGCGAGTCGTTCGAGGCGGTCAAACGCCTGGGCCAGAACAATTTCAGCGACGCCGGTGTGTTTATCGAGAAGTACATCGAGCACGCGCGTCACCTTGAAGTGCAGGTGTTCGGCGACGGCGCAGGTGACGTGATCGCCCTCGGCGTGCGCGACTGCTCCGTGCAGCGGCGCAACCAGAAAGTCCTTGAGGAAACCCCGGCGCCGAACCTGCCCGAAGGCATGGCCGAGGCCTTGTGTGTAGCCGCCATCACCCTCGCCAAGGCGGTGAATTACCGCAGCGCCGGCACCGTGGAATTTATCTTTGATAGCGCCGACGGGCGCTTCTACTTCCTTGAAGTGAACACACGCCTGCAAGTGGAACACGGCGTCACCGAGCAGGTGTGGGGCGTGGACCTGGTGCGCTGGATGGTGCAACTGGCGGCGGGTGAACTGCCGCCGTTGAGTGAGTTGGACGTAAAGCCTCGGGGCCATGCGATCCAGGCGCGGCTGTACGCCGAGGACCCCGGCCGCGACTTCCAGCCGAGCCCAGGGCTGTTGACCTGTGTGGACTTCCCCGCAGGCGAAGGCCTGCGCATCGACACGTGGGTCGAGGCCGGGTGTGAGATCCCGCCGTACTTCGACCCGATGATCGCCAAGCTGATCGCCTGGGCCCCGACCCGCGAACAGGCGCGCCTGGACCTGCACCAGGCCTTGAGCGACAGCCAGCTGTATGGGGTGGAAACCAACCGCGACTACCTGCGCCAGATTCTGCTCGCAGCCCCCTTCGCCAGCGGTCGGCCCTGGACGCGTTGCCTGGAAGATCTGGTCTACGTCGCCAACACCTTCGAGGTGCTCAGCGCCGGCACGCAAACCAGCGTGCAGGACTATCCCGGCCGCCTCGGTTACTGGGCCGTGGGCGTGCCACCGTCAGGGCCGATGGACAGCCGCGCGCTGCGCAGGGGCAATCGCCTTCTGGGCAATGACGACGGCGCCGCCGCGCTGGAAATCACCATGAGCGGGCCGCTGCTGCGCTTCAACTGTGCGGCGGTGGTCGCGGTGACCGGCGCGGACATTCCATTGTTGTTGAATGAGCAGCCGGTGCCGATGAACACCGCGCTGCTGATCGAGGCCGGCGCGGTGTTGAGCCTTGGCACCATCGCCGGCGCCGGCGCGCGCAGCTACCTGTGCCTGCGCGGCGGGCTGCAAGTACCGGACTACCTGGGCAGTAAAAGTACCTTCACCCTCGGCCAGTTCGGCGGCCATGGTGGACGGGCGTTGCGCGCCGGGGATGTGTTGCACCTGGCGCCGCTGCTGGACGCGAGTGCTGGCCAGCAGTGCCTCGCCGAACCGCTGCCGCAGGTGCGCACGCTGCGAGTGATTTACGGCCCCCACGGCGCGCCGGAATATTTCCTGCCGGAGTACATCGACACCTTCTTTGCCACGCCGTGGGAAGTGCATTTCAACTCCAGCCGTACCGGCGTGCGGTTGATCGGGCCCAAGCCATCGTGGGCACGCATGGACGGCGGGGAGGCGGGGCTGCATCCGTCGAATATCCACGACAATCCCTATGCCATTGGTGCGGTGGATTTCACCGGCGACATGCCGGTGATCCTCGGCCCGGATGGCCCGAGCCTCGGCGGTTTCGTCTGCCCGGTGACAGTGATCGAGGCGGACCTGTGGCAACTGGGGCAGCTCAAGGCCGGCGACAAGGTGCGCTTCGAGCCGGTCGACCTCAAGACCGCCCGCGAACTGGCCATGAACGAGAACCGCGTCTGCAGGAGCAAGCTTGCCAGCGATGCCGACAACTCGGTTCTTCAGGCTGACCAAGGCGCCGCCATCCCCGGCACGCCGGGCGCCTACAGGTCGCCGGTGGTGCTGGATATCAGCGAGGACGACACCCGCCTGGTCGCCCGCCTCGCAGGCGACACCCATCTGCTGCTGGAAATCGGTGCCGCCGAGTTGGACCTGGTCCTGCGTTTTCGCGGCCACGCCCTGATGCAAGCCTTCGAAGCCCGTGCGCTGCACGGCGTGATCGACCTGACGCCGGGCATCCGCTCCCTGCAGATCCACTACCAGCCCGAACAACTGCCCCTGGCGGATCTGCTGGCACTGATCGCCAGCGAGTGGAGCGCCGTGTGCGCCCGGCAAAACCTGCAGGTGCCGTCGCGCATCGTGCACTTGCCGTTGTCCTGGGACGACCCGGCGTGTCAGCTGGCCATCGAAAAATACATGACCACCGTGCGCAAGGACGCACCCTGGTGCCCGAGCAACCTGGAGTTCATCCGCCGTATCAACGACCTGGCCAACCTCGATGAAGTGCGCCACACCGTGTTCGAGGCGAGCTACCTGGTCATGGGCCTGGGCGACGTCTACCTCGGCGCACCGGTGGCCACGCCGCTCGACCCGCGCCACCGGCTGGTGACCACCAAGTACAACCCGGCGCGCACCTGGACCGCCGAGAACTCGGTGGGCATCGGCGGCGCCTACTTGTGCGTGTACGGCATGGAAGGCCCCGGCGGTTATCAGTTCGTCGGGCGCACGCTGCAGATGTGGAACCGCTATCGAGAGGTAGCGGCGTTCGATGGCAAGCCATGGCTGCTAAGGTTTTTCGACCAGATTCGCTTCTACCCGGTGAGCGCGCAGGAACTGCTGCAGATTCGGCGGGACTTTCCCCTGGGGCGCTTTGAGCTGAGCATCGAAGACAGCACGTTGAACCTGGCGGATTACCAGGCATTTCTCGCGCGGGAAGCCTCCACGATCGACGCCTTTCGTGAGCACCAGCAGCACGCTTTCAACGCCGAGCGCGAACGCTGGATCGCCAGCGGCCAGGCGCATTTCGACAGTGAAGAGTCAGCGCCGCCGCTGGCGCAGGACACACCGTTGCAAGCCAATGAGTACAGCATCGACAGCCATATCGCCGGCAATCTCTGGCAAGTCCAGGTGAGCTCGGGTGAGCGCGTGGCGGCCGGCGATGTGCTGGTGGTCCTGGAGTCGATGAAAATGGAGATCCCGGTGCTGGCGCCGTTTGCCGGGGTGGTGCGCAAGATTCCAGTACAGCCGGGCAGCAGCATCGGTGCCGGACAGCGGGTCGTCGTGCTGGAACGCGACTGAACGGCGCTGTATCGTGCAGGGACTTCCGAGGCCCTGCCCGACCGACCATGACCACGCCAACCCTTTGCCCTGCCTGCGGTGCCCGCAACGACTGCACCCTGGCCGACCCACGTACCGCCGATCAGCCTTGCTGGTGCTATAGCGTCACCATCGACCCGGCGATACTTGAAGCGCTGCCCGATGAACTGCGCAACAAGGCCTGCCTGTGCCCGCGGTGCGCGCAGGTCGATGAACAGATTCGCCATGCGCGTTGACCGTTTCCTCAGCAATCTGCCGCGTTTCAATCGCCAGCAAGTGCGGGTGTTGCTGGTCGAGCGGCGTGTCAGCGTTGATGGTGTCGCCGTCAGCGATCCTCACCATGAAGTACGCGAATTCAGCCGCGTGTGCGTGGACGCTGAAGTGTTGCAGGCGGGCCGCGCAGCGCGTTACTTCATGCTGCACAAACCCCAGGGGTGCGTGAGCGCTACCGCTGACCCGCAACACCGCACGGTCCTGGACCTGTTGGATGAGCCGGACAAAGACGAGCTGCACATCGCCGGTCGTCTGGATTTCAACACCACGGGCCTGATGCTGATCACCAACGATGGCCAGTGGTCACGGCGCCTGACGCAACCGCAGACCAAGCTGCCCAAGGTCTATCTCGTGCAGACCGAGCAGGACATCGGCCCGCACTACGCGGCTACCTTTACGGCGGGCGTGTATTTCGCGTTTGAAAACCTGACCACGCAACCCGCCGATCTGCAGTTGCTGGGGCCCAGGACCGCACGCCTGAGCATCATCGAAGGCCGCTATCACCAGGTGAAGCGCATGTTCGGGCATTTCAACAACAAAGTGACGGGCTTGCACCGGGAGCGGATGGGCCCGTTGGTGTTGGACCTGAGCCTGGCGCCAGGCGAGTATAGGGCGTTGTCCGAGGAAGAAATCCGACAGGTCTGACGACCGTTCAGCCGGTGATGGCAAAAAACCCGTCTGCCGGCTTGCGAGCTGGCCACTCGACTGCTTGAATCAAACCGTCAGCCAAATTATGACTGGCGAGTCGCCTATAACCTCCAAGAAACACCTTGCCCCGCCCGCGCTTGATCTACGGGCCTCCCAGGCAAACAGCCCGCCATAACAACACCCGTCGGCCAGCCGTCATCGGATCGACATGGGCCCTCATTTTCCAGGCGTATGCCTACCTGTCACAAAGCTCGTGCAGAGTGATCTGCGCGCCCTACCCGCTTGCCAGGAGTCTTACGACATGAGGCCAGAAATCGCTGTGCTGGATATACAGGGTCAGTATCGGGTTTACACGGAGTTCTATCGCGCGGACGCTGCTGAAAAGACCATCATCCTGGTCAACGGCTCCATGGCCACCACGGCATCCTTCGCCCAAACCGTGAAAAGCCTGTACCCGCAATTCAATGTGGTTTTGTACGACCAGCCCTACGCCGGTCGCTCCAAGATCCATAATCGCCATGAGCACATGCTGACGAAAGAAGTCGAAGGCCAGATCCTGCTGGAACTGATCGACCACTTCGCGGCCGAGCACGTGCTGTCCTTTTCCTGGGGCGGCGCCGCGACCCTGGTCGCCCTCGCCCACCGCCCGCGCCGTGTGGAAAAGGCTGTGATCAGCTCGTTCTCCCCGGTGATCAACGCGCCGATGCGCGACTATCTGGAGCGTGGTGTCGACTACCTCGGCAACCTTGATCGCCACAGCGTCGGCCACCTGGTCAACAGCACCATCGGCAAACACTTGCCGTCCCTGTTCAAGCGTTTCAACTACAAGCATGTGAGCAGCCTGGCCGAGCACGAGTACGGGCAGATGCATTTTCACATCAGCCAGGTGCTGCACAGTGACCGCCTGTGCTACCTCAAGGCCGCACGGCAGATCGACGTACCGGTGCTGTTCTTGAACGGCGAGTGGGACGAATACACCAGCGCCGATGACGCCAGGCAGTTCGGGCAGTACGTGACGAACAGCAGCTTCAGCACCATCCAGGCGACCGGGCACTTCCTGGACATGGAGCACAAGGCGGCGTGCCGGGACAGTCGTGCGGCGGTGGTGGGTTTTCTCAAACCCGAGCGGCAGGTCAACCGATTGCGCTATCACCAGGGCCAGACCCAGCATGCCTTCGCCATCTGAAACACGCTCGCCAGCGTGCCTAGGCACTGGCTTGCCCGCGATAGCCTGACCCCAAAGGTCCATCTATCGCGGGCAAACCCAGCCCTTACGCACGCTCGCGCCCCACCGAGATCAGTTTGCTGCCTCGCCTGGCGCACGCAACCCACACATTTTTCGAAGAAAAACTTCAAATCCCGGCGCACATCTGGTACAAAGTCAGCCGCTCTGAGCGGGTATAGTTTAATGGTAGAACAGTAGCTTCCCAAGCTTCCGACGAGGGTTCGATTCCCTCTACCCGCTCCACTCAGATTTTGCGCCCACGTCAGGATGGTTCTGACGAGGGAGGCCTAAAAAAACCGGTCCTTGGTGGCCGGTTTTTTTATGGGTGGGATTTGTGCTACTCGTCAGTCGCCTCGCACAAACATGTACAAATCAATATTTTTGTACAAGTATCAATCCTGAGCGATGGCACTACGCCGCGCACCTTCATGGAGCCGGACAATGACGCGTCTATGGATTTCATTGTTGCTGGTGTTGAGTTTGAGCAGTTGCGGCAACGTGGGGGTCGATCACTACGCCGGCCAGCAACCGCAGCTGGACCTGGAGCGTTTCTTCAGCAAGCCCGTGAAAGCCTGGGGCATCTTCCAGAAGCGTTCGGGTGAAGTCGCCAAGCGCTTTGAGGTGAATATCGCCAGCCGGCGCGAGGGCGATGCGTTGATTCTCGACGAGCGGTTTCTCTACAGCGACGGCACGCGTCAGCAACGAATCTGGACGCTGACCCCGGACGGCCCGGGACGCTGGCGCGGTCGGGCAGGAGACGTGGTCGGCGAAGCTATCGGCGAGGTGGCGGGCAACGCACTGCGTTGGCGCTACCGTCTCAACCTACCGGTGGATGGCTCCGTCTACGAAGTCAGCTTTGACGACTGGATGTATCTGATGGACGAGGACACCCTGATCAACCGCTCGAGCATGTCCAAGTTTGGTGTCGAGTGGGGTCAGGTCACTTTGTTCTTTCGTCGCCAATGACCCTGAAGCGAGGCTCAATCATGAATCTGCAACAGCTGGCCGAACTGGCTGGGAAAGGCGAAATACGTGAGCTGGAATTGTTGTCGCTGGAAGGCGGTTTCTATATCGCTCGCGTGAGACTGGATGACGTCGAAATGACGTTACTGGACAATAGCGGGAAGCCGATGCGCATCGGCTCCACCACGCATTTGCGCGATGTGTTGCAAAGGGTTCCGCCGTTTCCGTGTGTACTGGTGCAGCACTGCGTTCATGACGAGATGTGCGGTACGCGCGAAGGGCCGATCGGGGCGTTGCGCATTCCGTTTTCGCTGGCGGCGACACTTTGAATCCTGGCTTCATCCGTTGATGAAGCGCGAACGCTCCAACCCAGGAGGCCCAGGTCATGACGTAGGACGAAACTGAGTTTCACCTGCGAAAAGCGATCATCGTTCGTTCCTGTCCACTCCCTGCTGCACTACCCACGCCAGCGGCAACGTCACACACAAGACTCCTGCCAGCACCATCACCGCCACCGGCACACCCAGCGCGTCCCCCACGCCGCCAAACACCACCGGTGCCAGCGCCCCGCCGCCGATTGTGCCGGTGTAGAACAGCGCAAACGCCTGCTCGCGCTTGCCCGCGCCGGCCAGGTCCGGCACCGCGCCGTAGAGCACCGAAGACGTACCATTGAGCGCCAACCCCAGCAGCGGCAACATCACCATCAACCCGGTCAGCGGCAGGTATACGGCGGCAACGATCAGCAGCGCAGTGCTGGTTTCGGTGATCCATACGGTCTTCATCATGCCAATGCGTGCACCGAGGTAACCGCACAGCAATTTGCCGAAGGCGCCACCGATAAACAGCATCGTCAGCGCCAGGCCGATGCCGGCGGTACCGGCGCCCTTGGCTTGCAGCAGGAACGGTAGAAACGTGAGAAAGCCCATGCGCACGGCACTGTCGAGCGTACCGGTGAGGATCAATGCGCGCAGGCCAGTGACGGAGCCGACGCCCTTGAGCGGCCTGGCTTTTTTGCTGACGGTGGATTCGCAGGCTTGAATAGGAATAAGCCACCACAACAGCCCCGCCGCCGCCAGGCCAATCAGCCCCAGCAGTGTGGCGCTCGCTCGCCAACTGATGACGGTGAGCAGCAGGCCGATCAGCCCCGGGATCAGGGTTTTGCCGATGTCGCCGGAGAAATTGTACTGGGACAGCGCCTGCTTGACCCCGCCCCCGTCCTCATAGGCGTCGGTGATCATCGAGGATGCCAGCGGATGCTGAGTGCTGGCGCCCAAGCCGCCCAGCAACAGCGCCACCAGCAACAGCGTCAATCCGGTCGCCTGCCCCACCAACAGGTAGGCACACCCTGCCAACGCCGTACCCCCCACCAGCAGCGGTACGCGGCCCCAACGTTTGGCGGCGCGGCTGGCCAGCAATTGGAACACCGCCATCATCCCGGAATAGGCGCCGCGTAAAAGGCCGATCTGCGCGTAGGACAAGGCGAACTGAGCTTGCCAGATAGGCAGCAGCACGTAGATGGCGTCGGTGAGTCCATCGTGGATGGCGTGAGCGCTGCAACCGGCGAACAGCACGCGACGGCGAGTGGATATTTCAGACGCAGGCACAGCGACGGTGTCGTTCATGAGGTAGGAATCAGCTCGGGTTTAGGCGGCTTCCAGCCGGTCAAGGCGATCAGCAACGTCAGTAATTGGAAACCGATGATCAGCGTCACGCAGCCCGCCCAGCCCCAGCGTTCCCAGATCAAGGCCGGCACGATGGCGCCGCAACTGCCGCCGAGGTAGTAGCAGGTGAGATACAGCCCCACAGCGCGCGCCTTGTTGCCATCGGCGGTGGCGCTGATGTAGGCATTTGCGGCGGCCTGCGCGAGGAACACGCCGGTGGAACTGAGCGCCAGGCCCACCACGATGCACCACAGCGACGACGTCAGGGTCAGCGCCGAGCCACTGACGCCGAGCACCGCAGCGACCGTCAGCAACTCGGTGTGCGGACGGGCTTTGCTGAGACGCCCGGCGATGGGGATCACGATCAACGCCAACAGGAACACCATATACAGCGTGCCCAACGCTGCAGGCCCGAGATTGAAAGGCGGTAAGCCAAGGTGCAAACCTGCGTAGGTAAACGCCGCGACTTGCGAGAACAACACGCAGAAACCTACGGCGTAAGCGGCGAGCAAAGGCAGGCGAAACACCCCCGATGAAGAGGCTTTGACCGCGACCGTACTCGCGCGGTTGGGTGGTAGCAGAAACTGGATAAACCCGCCGACCATCAAACTCAGGGCCGCGAGCAATTCAAAGGCTTCGCGCCAGCCCACGTACTCGGTCATCACCCCGGTGACAAAGCGCCCGGCGAACCCGCCCAACACGGTGCCCGCGACATACAGGCTGGTGACTTCAGTCACTGTGCCGCCACTCCAGCGGTCGCCGATATAAGCCACGCTGGTGGCGAACACCACCGGAATCAACATGCCCTCGACAAAGCGCCACACCAACACTTCGGCGAAACTGTCGGCATAGGCTGTCATCAACGCCGGCACCGCCAGCAACAGCGCAGCCACGGCGATCACGCTGCGCTGCTCGAAACGCCCGGTCAGGCGGCTGACGAAAGGGGCCGTGATCGCCACCGCCAGGGTGGTCACGGTGATGCTCCACCCTGCCGCCTTGGCGCTGATATGAAACTGCGCGGCAAAGGTCTGCAGAATGCTCTGGGTCGCATAGAGGTTGAGAAACGCCGCGCAGCCACACAGGAACAGGGCAAGGCGGGCACAATGCAGGCGCGGTTTCATGAAACCTCTCGTTTTATTTTGTAACGCCTTTATAGAATGAGCGGCATGATCGTGACCAATACCGATTTCCGACCGATCAATACCCAAGGATCAGGATGCTCGACCTACGCAAGCTGCGTTACTTTCTGACGGTCGCCGAAGAATTGCACTTCGGCCGCGCCGCCTTGCGCCTGCACTTGGCGCAGCCACCGTTGACCCGGCAGATCTCGGCGCTGGAAACCGAGTTGGGGTTCAAGCTGTTTGATCGCACCAGCCGAACGGTGACCCTCACTGCCCAAGGCCGCGCGTTTTTGCCCTACGCCCGTGGCGTACTCGAACAGGTGGAACTCGCGCAGGTGATCGCCGCCAAACTCGCGGCGGGCACTGCCGGGCAGCTGACATTGGGTTACGTCAGCTCGATTGCCCTCTCGGATTTGTTCAGCCAGACCATCCAGGCCTTTGCCCAGCGCTTTGCCGATGTGCAATTGACGCTGGTGGAATGCGCTTCCGGCAGCCTCGGAGCGCAGGTGGCGGACGGGCGGCTGGATATCGGCCTGAGCCGGTTGTTGCCGCAAAACGAGCAGGTGCAGGCGCTGTCGCTGGGTCAGGAGCCGTTGGTGGCCGCAGTGTCCAGCGACAGCCCGCTGGCCCAGCAAGCGCACATCAGCCTGGCCCAACTGAGCACCTATCCCCTGATCCTGTTTCCCGCCGACTACGGTTCGGGACTGAACCAGTCCATCGAGCAACTTTACCGCCACCACGGCGTGCCGCTGCGTGCCGGGCCGACCGGGCGACAGATCACCTCGATCATCGCGCTGGTCGCGGCCGGGCAAGGGGTCGCGCTGGTGCCGGCGTGTACCCGCAGCTTGATGAACAAGGGCGTCACCTATCGACCCTTGGTGGAAGCGGATGCGTGCGCACAGTTGCTGGTGCTGACCCCCACACACAGACACAGTGTGTTGGTCGACGCGTTCCTCGCCGTGATCGCAGAGGTCATGCCGTCTCGCTGACGCATTCGCAAAACCCCGCAATACCTCTTCCAAACGCCCTTCCTGCGCGGTCATACACTCCAGATACCGCCTACCGAAATACCGGTCGCCGACCGCTGGTAGGTATAGTGTTGATAATTTATTTTTCGTGGTTATAGTCACCACCAACACACACCACAAGGAGGTGCTGTGGATAGCCGATATTTGATGGGGCACATCGTTGCCGATGGCTGGTATCTGGTCCGCATCAGGGGCAGTCATCATCACTTCAGGCACCCGACCAAACCGGGGCTGGTAACGATCCCTCATCCAAAGAAGGACCTGCTGGACAAGACCGCCAAGAGCATTCTCAAACAAGCTCTGCTGAGTTAAGCCGTCCCTGGAGGACAACGAACATGCTGTATCCCATCGCAATTTCAACCGGCGACCAAGACCATGCCTGGGGCGTGGAAGTCCCGGATATCCCTGGCTGCTTCTCGGCAGGCGACGACCTCGATGACGCCATGGCCATGGCGCGTGAAGCCATTGAAGGGCACTTCGAGATCCTTGCCGAAGACGGTGCAGCGATCCCCAGCGCGCAGAAAGTCACCGTGCATGCAGCCAACCCACAGTACGCCGGCTGCACCTGGGCGGTGGTGGACATTGATGTCACCAAGTACCTGGGCAAGGCGCAAAAGCTCAACATCACCCTGCCGGGCTATTTGCTCAACCGCATCGATGAATACGTGCTGCATCACCCCGAGGAAAAAAGCCGCTCGGGTTTCCTCGCGTCTGCGGCGCTCAAAGTGCTGCAGCAAGCGCACTGACCGGCCTGAATTCAACCGCAAGAAACGAAGTTTTCAGTGGCGCGGGCTGCGCTAGATTGAACCCATACCCGCCCACCCAGGAGCTCGATCATGGCTTACGAATACACCCTCATGCCCTCCCCTGTCGGCGTCCTCACCCTGGTGGCGCGCGACGGCAAACTCAGTGCCATTCTGTGGGAGTGCGAGCGCGCCAACCGTGTGCGCCTGGGCGCCTTGCACGAAGCCAATGACAGCCCGGTGCTGTTGGAAACCAAGCGTCAACTGGCGGAATATTTCGCCGGTACGCGCCATCGATTCGAGTTGGAACTGGACTTCGCCGGCACTGAATTTCAGAGGCAGGTCTGGCAGGCACTGCTGACCATCCCCTTCGGCGAAACCCGCAGCTACAGCCAGATCGCCCAACAGATCGGCAACCCCAAGGCCGTGCGTGCCGTGGGGGCGGCCAATGGTCGTAACCCCATCTCGATCATCGCACCGTGCCATCGCGTCATTGGCGCGTCAGGCGGGCTGACCGGCTTTGCCGGGGGGCTTGAGGCCAAGCAGTATCTGTTACGGCTCGAGGATCGCGGGCAAGTCAAAATGGCCTTCTGATGACGGCGCGGCGAGGGGTCCACGAACAAACGACTGGTAGTCGAATAAGCGCGCGAAGCGCAACGTTCGATACAGCGGTAAGCCCTGCGTCGATGCTTCAAGAAAACACCGTTCGGCGCCCAGGCTCGTAGCGTGACGCAAGGCCGCTTGAATCAATTGGGTGGCGTAGCCTCGTCCGCGAGAGTCCATGAGCGTGCCGACATCATTCAGCCGCGCTTCCCCGTCACACATCGACAACGTTAACGAAGACCTCACCTGCCCTTCGCTGGACAAGATGAAGTGGTAAAGCGCCTCACCCGCCTCAAGCGCCCGTTCGTGCCGGGCCTGATAGCGCGCGAGGCCTTCGGGCAGCATCGAAAACGCATTGCCGAGCGGAGCTGCCCAGTCGTCCAGGTGCTGCGTCAGGCTGATCTGCACGGCGCTGTCGCTCGTCGGCGGAACAAGGTGCGACTGTTCGAGCACCATCGCGGTGGTAACTTCAGCCGCCTGGAAGCCCAGCTCCGTGAGTACGTCACGCAACCCCTCGACCTTTTCCTCATGGATCACCACGCGTATATCCAGCGTTGTACCGCGAATCACATCCACTATCGCGGCCACCGCGTCGCCCAGGGGGCCACTCCCTACCCGGATGAATAACAGGTTAAAGGGGTCCAACGCTTCGTCGGTCAGATAAGCGTTGATACAGGCGTTGTGGCGGCGATGCAGCGAGCATGTCGCGGCAAAATAGTGGTCCTCGGTTCGGTGGTAGAGCATGGGCAGGTCACAGGCGACGTCAGCGTGCATGAGCAATATCCGGATAAAAATCCAGTCTCGCGCCCATCACGGCAGGGGCGGCGTAGGCCCCCTCCTAAACACTTGTAAAAAAAGCGCATACCTCCGATCACGCCCAGCAATTGTAAAAAGAAATTTCAGAGCATCCCTGCGGTCAGTATTTCCATCACCCACCCTTGAGGAAAACGGTCATGAAATTCTCCGCAGTCTCCCAATCTCTGTCCCGCTGGGCAGGCAGTGCCCGGACGTTTTACGCGGCCGTCGCGTTGATTTTCCTGTGGAGCCTGAGCGGACCCTACTTCCACTACAACGACACCTGGCAACTGATCATCAACACCTCGACCACCATCATCACCTTCCTGATGGTGTTTCTGATCCAGAACACGCAAAACCGCGACAACGACATCCTGCATATCAAGATCGACGAACTGCTGCGTGTGTCCAAGGATGCGCAGAACGCGGTGCTGAGCCTGGACGGGCTGGACCGCAAGGAGCTGGAAAAACTGCGCAAGGAATACCGCAGCATCGGCGCCACCGGCAGCGTCACGCTCAATAGCAGTTGCGGTGAAGCCGTCGACGATGCGGTGCCGAATAAAACCGATTTGAACCAGGCATAAAAAAACGGCGGTTGGATGTGCTCCAACCGCCGTTTTTGCTACCGGCGAAAGTGTCAGCCGTCGCCTTGATGACCTTTACCGTAGGTCGATGCCAGGGCACGGGCTTTTTGCAGGCGCTCCTCCAACTTGGGCAGCGTCTCATCCACCAATGCCTTGATTTCCGGCACATCCGACGCTGCGCCTTCCTGTTTGAACAGGGCGATGGCGTCTTCGTTTTCCTTGACCTGCTGGGCGGTGTAGGCGGCGTCGAACGAGTCGCCGTCCTTGAGTTCAGGCATCAAGGTCTCGGCCTTGTCGACAATCTTCTCGCGCGGCGCCACCGGCAGGTCGAGCTTCTTGGCAATGGCGGCCAGATGCTGGTTGGCCAGGGTGCGCTCGTTGATCACCTCGATGGTGTAGTCCTTGATTTCCTGGGACGAGGTCTTGGCGTGGGCCATGCGACTGGTTTCGATATCGGCCATACCTTTGGCCGAAGCCTGCTCGATGAATTCAGCAGGCGACTGGGCGAAAGCATTGCTGGCGCCGAGGCCCAGCAGCATCGCGAAACTGGCGGTGCGTAACCGGATAGCCATGCGGCTCATGATGGGTTCCTCCAGGGCAAAAATGGGTGCGGGGACTACACCCCGCCCTGAATTCGAATTTTTACGGCGGCAAAGGTTTAGAAAAAACTCGCCAGTACGACGAACGGTCGCTGCCGCTTCAGGCCGGTTTGCTGCCAAACAGCCCCGGCAATGCATGGGCCAGGGCGTTGATGGCAAAGCCGATGAGCATCACGCCACAGAGTCGGGTGATCAGGATTTCATGCCGCTGATACACGGTACGCACCCGCTGGGCACCGACCACGCCGATCAGGATCGCGTAGGCCAGCAGGCCGCCGACAAAGCTCAGAAGGATCAACGAAGGCAGCATCGCCCAGGTCAGCAGTTCGGCACGGCTGGACAGCAACGCAGTAAACGTCGCCACGGCCACCGGGTAGGCCTTGGGGTTGGTCAGGCCGAACAGGATGCCGTGCCAGAACGGATGCCGCGCGGCGCCCTGAGGCGTATCACTGCTGCGGCGCTGGGTGCGGATCGCGCGCCAGCCAAGCCAGAACAGGTACAACCCGCTGAGCACACCCAATACATCAAATGCACGGCTGCCGACTTCGCGCGCGCCCACAATCGCGATCAGCGCGGTGCTGCACCACACCACGTCGCCGAGCAAGTGCCCGCATAGAAAACCCGCTCCGGCACGTCGGCCACGGGCGGCGCCGATGCCGAATACGGCCAGCACGCCTGGCCCAGGCGTAATACCGTAGATGAAACCCGAGGCGAGGACGGCAAACAGCAAGGATGGGGTCATGGGCACGACTCTGACAGACGGTGGAAAGGTGTGGTGGATGTGCGCTAGGAGTAAAACTTCATCCCGGCATAGGGCTTGTTGCGACAGGCCTCAAGACGCGAGGCCAGGTCGCCAACATGCGCTTCGAGTTTGTGGCCATCGGGATCGAGGAAGTAGAACGAAGCCCCTTCACTGCGATTGTCGCGCCACTCTTGAACGCCGGCGGCGCGCAGCTGGGCAACCAGCGCAGTAAAATCAGCCGCCTCAACGGTAAACGCGTAGTGGGTGTAATCCGCCGCCGGCACCGACCCGCGAAGAGGGTCCAGCGACAGGCAGAGCCACAGGCCCGGCAAGGAGAGGTAGGCACCGGTGTCCCAGGTGGCGTCAAGTTTCAGGTGCAGCCGCTCATGGTAGAAGCGCACGCTGCGCTCCAGATCGGTGACGGCCAGGGTCAGGTGGTTGAGGCCTGAAAGCATGTGTGTTTCCTGTTATCGGGGGCCTACGGACAATACACCCTGCAGTTGCTCTTTCAACCACTGCAACCCCGAATCCCCACCGCGACGCGTATGCCACGCCAGCTCGAACGCAAACGAGGGAATATGAAACGGCGGCGGTACGGCCATCAAGTGCTGATGGTCGATGTTCAGCAAGCCTCGGGATGAGACGGTCAGGATCAGGTCCGTGCCCTGGATCAACTGCGGCGCCACGCCCCAGTGCGGCAGGCTGATCGCCACATGTCGGCGCTCACGAATCGCCGTCAGCGCGCGCTCGATTTCCGGCGTGCCGCTGCCGCGCATCTCCAGCAGTACATGGGGCCGCGACAGGTAGGTGGGCAGGTCCAGCACACCGCCTTCCGGCAGGCTGGCGCGGTCCACCAGGCAGGTGTAGTGCTCGTCGAACAATGGCGTGGTGCGCAGTTCGGCGGGCATGTCAGGGAACACGCCAGCGGCCAGGTCGAGGTCGCCGTTGAGCACGCCGTCGACCATGCCTTCACGGCTGGCCTGGATGATTTGCAGGTCGATGCCCGGCGCTTCGCGGCGCAGGGTGCGCACCAGTCCGGGCAGGAATATCGCCGCGCTGTAGTCCGACATCGCCAGCCGAAAACGCCGCTTGGCCGAGGCCGGGTCGAAGCGATTCGGCGCCAGCAGTGCCTGCACCTGGGCCAATGCTTCAGCCAGCGGTGCCGCCAACTCCAGGGCGCGGGCGGTGGGTACCAGGCTGCCGCCCTGGCGCACCAGCAACGGGTCGCCCAGCAGGTCACGCAGACGCGCGAGCGCATGGCTGACGGCGGGCTGGCTCAGGTGCAGGCGCTCGGCGGCCCGCGTGACGTGTTGCTCACTGAGCAAGGCGTCGAGGATCACCAACAGGTTAAGGTCGATGCGGCGCAGATCATTCATCAGCTGCATGCCTGACATAAGAATTTGGAATTTAAATTTGCGCGACGAATAGCCTAGAGTCCAGCAAAACCTCTGGGAGATTCACCATGACCACGTTGCACTGGCTGGGATTATTGGCGTTGGCGGTGATTGCCGGCGCGGTGGTGCCGTTTCAAAGCGCGATCAACGCCAACCTCGGTCGCGGGCTTGGCCACCCACTCTGGGCCACGCTCGCCTCGTTGCTGGTGAGCATTATCGTGCTGCTGCCGGTCATCATAGCGCTGCGCCTGCCGTTGCCAAGCCTCGCATTCATCAGCAAGGCGCCGTTGTGGATGTGGGCCGGCGGCGCATTCGGGGTGTGTTTTATTTCCCTGGCGTTGATGTTGCTGCCCAAGCTGGGCGCGTCGGGGTTTATTGCGTTGGCCATGGCCGGGCAGATTCTTGCCTCGCTGCTGCTCGACCATTTCGGCCTGTTCGGCCTGGTGGAGCGCCAACTGACAACGCCCCGCGTGTTGGGGGCGTTGCTGTTGATCGGCGGCGTGGCGTTGATTCAGTTCAGCGCCACGCCGGCCCGGGCCTTGGCGACGGCGGGCTGATCAGCCTTTGTCGAGGGTGCGCAGTTTCTGCGGCAGGCCCCACAGCAGCAGCGCCGCGGCCAACAGCGCGCACACCCCGATCACGTAGAGCGCCGGGGTGGTGCTGCCGGTCAGGTCCTTGATCCGCCCCACCATTACCGGGCTGACGATCCCACCGAACTGCCCGAGGGTGTTGATCACCGCGATCCCACCCGCAGCGCCCGCACCGGCGCCGGCCAATAGCTTGGGAGGCAACGTCCAGAAGGTCGGGATCGAGGCGATGATGCCCGCGCCCAACATGCCCAGGGCGATGATCAGGAACGTCGTGTGGTCGGCAAAGATCCCGGCACTGAAGAAGCCCACCGCGCCGAGCACCACCAGGCCGCAGACAAACTTGCGGCGCTCGCCGGTGGCATCCGACAGACGCCCGATCACCACCATGCTGATCGCACCGCACACATACGGGATGGCCGTGAGCAGGCCAATCATTACCGGGCTCTGGGTGCCGGCGCTGCGGATTAATTGCGGTGCCCAGAAGTTGAGGCCGTAGGACGCCACCTGGATCAGGAAGTAGATAAAGCCGAGCATCAAGAAACCCGGAATACGTATCGCCGACAGCAGTGAACCGCCATGGGTGTTCGGCTCATGCTTGGCGATGCGGCTCGACAGCAAGGCCTTTTCCGCAGAAGTCAGCCAATGGGCGTCTTCGATGCGGTCCTTGAGCAACGTCAACACCAGGAACCCCAGGCCGATGCACGGCAAGCCGCCGAGCAGGAACAGCCAGTGCCAGCCGCGCATCTGCAGTACGCCGTCGAGGTGCTCGAGCACCAGGCCGGAAAACGGTGCACCCACCAGGCCGGCGAAGGCCGAGGCCAGGAACAGCATCGAGGTGATGCGCCCACGGAAATGCTGCGGGAACCACAGGGTCAGGTAGTACAACACGCCAGGTGCGAAGCCCGCCTCCATTGCGCCGATGATGAAGCGCAGGCCATAGAACTGCCACTCGGCCGTGACAAACACCATGGCCGCCGTGGCCAGGCCCCAGGACATCATGATCCGCGCGATCCAGCGCCGGGCGCCGACCTTGTACAGCATCATGTTGCTCGGCACTTCAAAGATCACATAGCCCACCACAAACAAACCGGCGCCCAGGCCGTAGGCGGTGTCGCTGAGGCTCAGGTCGGTTTGCAGCTGAAACTTGGCGAAGCTGATGTTGATACGGTCAAAAAACGCGAACAGGTAACACACCATGATCAGCGGCATCAGGCGCCAGGCGACCTTGCTGACCAGGGCTTTTTCGGCATCGATTTCAGCGGCCGGGCGCGCGCCGGCCTCCAACGTATTAGTGCTCATGGGTTTCTCTCCAGCGGACTGCTCACAGGCGTCCGATTGTTTTTGTTGTCTGGTGCGGCGTTACAGCGTGGCGATGTAGGCCGGTGGCGGATGCAAGTCGCTGTTGCGCCCGGCCTTGGCCACCTGGCCGGGCAACTCATGGCCAAGCAAGGCCGGCAAGCGCCGGGACATATGCAGCAGGTGCGGCAGGTCGATACCGGTGTGAATGCCGACCTCGTCACACAGGTTGACCAGGTCTTCGGTGCAGATATTGCCCGACGCCCCCGGCGCAAACGGACAACCGCCGAGGCCACCCAGCGCCGCATCAAAACGTCGGGCGCCGGCCTCGTAGGCAGCCAGCACATTGCACAAGCCCAGGCCGCGGGTGTTGTGGAAATGCAGGGTCAGGTCGCCCGCCGGCACGCGCTGCAACACACGTTTGACCAGGCGTTCCACCTGGCGCGGGTTGGCCATGCCGGTGGTGTCGGCCAGGCTGATGCCCTGGATGCCGAGGGCTTGATACGCGTCGACAATCTGTAGCACGCGGTCTTCATCGATCTTGCCTTCGAACGGGCAGCCGAAGGTGGTGGCGATGCTGCCATTGAGGCGCACCGGGTGATCGCCGGCAAAGCGCACGATGTCACCGAATGCTGCCAGCGAGGCCTCGCAGCGCATGCGCATATTCGCCAGGTTGTGGGTCTGGCTGGCGGACATCACCAGGTTCAGCTCATCGGCGCGCGACTCGATGGCGCGCTGGGCGCCCTTGAGGTTGGGGATCAGCGCCACATAGATCACCCCGGGTTTGCGCGCGATGCCCTGGAACACCTGCTCGCCGTCGCGCAACGCGGGGATGGCCTTGGGCGACACAAACGAACCAGCTTCGATACGCGAAAAACCGGCCAGCGACAGCTGATCGATCAGCGCGATCTTGTCGACGGTCTCGACCCAGGTCGGTTCGATTTGCAGGCCATCGCGCGGGGAGACTTCCTGCACGATCAGCGGGTCGCCATAGTCAGTGATCATTGCACCACTCCCGAGGTTTTCAGGCGTTGGATATCGGCGCCGGTGAGGCCCAGGCTGCCAAGGATGTCATCGGTGTGCTGGCCCAGGGCCGGGCCCTGCCAGTTGACGCCACCGGGGGTTTCGGAAAGTTTGGGCACGATGCCGGGCATCTTCACCGACACACCGCCAGGCAACTCGGCATCGAGCAGCATTTCGCGCGCCTGGTAATGCGGGTCGCTGACGATATCCGCCACCGAGTAGATGCGTCCGGCCGGCACTTCGGCAGCTTCCAGGGCGCTGAGCACCTGGTCGATGGGCAAGCTGCTGGTCCAGTGGGTGATCGCGGCATCCAGCAGTCCACTCTTCGCCGCGCGGCCGTCGTTGTGGGCAAACTCAGGGGCTTCGGCCAGGTCGACGCGGCCGATGGTGGTCATCAGGCGCTTGTAGATCGGGTCGCTGTTGCCGGCGATCACCACATAAGCACCGTCGGCGGTCAGGTAGGTATTGGACGGCGCAATGCCAGGCAAGGCGCCACCACTGCGTTCTCGCACGTGGCCGAGCATGTCGTATTCCGGCACCAGGCTTTCCATCAGGTTGAACACGCTTTCGGCGAGGGACACATCGACAATCTGCCCGTCGCCCTGGCCGGTCTTGACCCGCAGCAGCGACATCAGCGCGCCGATCACACCGTGCAACGAGGCAAGGGAGTCACCCAGGCTCACGCCGACCCGCGCCGGTGGCGAATCCGGGTTGCCGGTGGTGTAGCGAATGCCGCCCATGGCCTCGCCGATCGCGCCAAAGCCTGGGCGGTCGCGGTAAGGGCCGGTCTGGCCATAGCCGGAGATGCGCACCAGGGTCAGCTTGGGGTTGAGCGCGTGCAGCACGTCCCAGCCCAGGCCGAGTTTTTCCAGGCCACCGGGGCGCAGGTTTTCGATCAGCACGTCGGCGTCGCCCAGCAGCTGCTTGATCAGGCCCAGGCCTTCAGCGGACTTGAGGTCCAGCGCCAGGGACTTCTTGTTGCGCGATTGCAGGTACCACCACAGCGATGTGCCTTCGTGCAGCTTTCGCCATTTGCGAAGTGGATCGCCCTGGCCCATGGCTTCGATCTTGATCACCTCGGCACCGAATTCGCCCAGCAGCCGGGCGGCGAACGGCGCGGCAATCAGCGTACCGATCTCGATCACCTTGATACCGCTCAGGGGAGCCGTCATGGGGTGTACCTCTTGTTCTTGGAATGTGCGGCCAAGGCTAGAGGACAGTCGCAGGAAAAATCCAACCGTCAGTTGGCAAGGAGCGTTCGCGAAACGCGAACACACTGGTGAGCGACCGGATGCTTGAGCCCTGCGGCGATGTCGAGATCGCCATCGCCGCAGGGCTTCTACAGGGGCGCGCTGAGGTAGTCGAACAGCAAGCGGCTGACGGGCGACAACTGCGCTTCATCGCGCACCACCAGGATCAGGCTGCGGTGCGACCATGCATCGGTCAGCGGCACCGCGTGCAATCCCAGGGCGCGGCCAAACAGTTCGTAGGCCTTCTGCGGCAGGATGCCGATGCCCATATTGGCCTGGACCATCCGGCACATCGCATCAAACCCCGGCACGTGGATGCGCAGGCGCAACATTTTGCCGGCCTCGCGCGCGGCGGCGTGGGTGCGCATGTTGATCGAGCTGGCGGCGTGCAGGCCAACGTAGTCGCTGTCCAGAGTGTCGGCGAAAGCCAGGGATGCGCGTGCCGCCAACGCGTGATCCGCCGGCATCAGCACCACCAGTTTGTCATGGCGATAGGTCACGCTGGGCAGGCCCTTGGTGTCGGTGTCGCTGGAGCAGATGCCCAGGTCGGCGACGCCATCCAGCACGCCCTGGACCACGCCGTTGCTGGGGCGCTCTTCAAGGTCGGTCTTGACTTCGGGGTGCAGTTCGGAAAAATCGCGCAGGTCTTCCGGAAGGAACTCAATGATCGCCGACAAATTGGCCAGCATCCGCACGTAACCACGCACACCGTGGCTGTGCTCACCGAGTTCCAGGCCCATTTTTTCCACGTTGAACAGCATCTGCCGCGCGTGGTGCAACAGGGTCTCGCCGGCCGCGGTCAGGTCCATGCCCTTGGCCCGACGCACAAACAGGCTCACGCCGAGCACCTGCTCCAACTCCATCAGGCGCTTGCTGGCAGCCGACACCGCGATGGCTTCGCGGGCCGCGGCGCGGGTCAGGGTGCCCTCCTCGAACACCGCGACGAACAGTTGCAGGGTGATCAGGTCCAGGCGGCGCACCAGGCTCTTGTGCAACATCAGCCGCGCTCGGACGCCAGGCGATTGATCTCGGCCTGCTCCACCACCGGCTGTGGCGCGCCATGGCGCACCGCCGCCAGCATGGCCCGGCCAACGGTTTCAGTACTGACCACCCAACCCGGCTTGAGCCGACGCACAGACGACAGCAACGGCCCGAGCACGGAGTAAAACGCCTGATACAACGGCGTCTTCGAGCGCACCCCATGCAACGGCTGGATGATCCCGGGTCGGAACAGGTAAACCGCCTTGAACGGCAGGCGCAACAAGGCATTCTCGGTCTTGCCCTTGACCCGCGCCCACATCGACTTGCCGGCCTCGGAACTGTCCGTCCCGGCGCCGGACACGTAAATGAAGGTCATCTGCGGATTGAGCCGAGCCAGGGTGCTGGCGGCAACGAGGGTGAGGTCATAGGTGAGGTGGGTGTAGCGGGTTTCATTCATGCCCGCCGAGGACACCCCGAGGCAGAAAAAGCACGCGTCAAAGCCTTGCAGCAAGTTTTCCAACGGCTGGAAATCCAGCATGTCGCTGTGCAACACCTGATGCAGCTTGCCATGCTCCTGGGTCAGCGGCGTGCGCCCGACGGCGACCACTTCCTGCACGTCAGGGGCAAGCAGGCACTCGCGCAGGACGCCCTGGCCGACCATGCCGGTGGCACCGAATAACAGAACTCTCATCTAGCACTCCCTTCATCCCGCTCGTTTTGGCTATCTGAGAGACAGGCCGTCATAGGCCGTCGTCACATTCGCCCCCTACGCTGCCACCTTACTCACTATCGTGAGAGCCGACCTCAACAAATTGAACGGCGCCGGCGCCTTGAGCCATGACTGGACAGCCCAAGGCGATTAATTGCCACTGAGTATCGTAGGAGGCTGCCCACATTAGAAAGTCCGCGCGACGTCCTCTCTATAGGAAACGCCTGACAGAGGAAAAGCCGCCATTCGTATAACACTGCGCGCGGACATGCTCCCTCAAACGATACGTTCATTTTGTTCAAGACTCGTGATGCTTCTAGAAGAACACGACAACCGCTGACGTTTGCGGTTGCTCAATAATCAGAGCATCACATCGCACGGTTCATGTTGGCAGCTGGATTTTCGATGATGACTTCAGAAGTACCACTGACGGATGTCACCCCTTGAGAAGCACCACGACCCTTACCCTCGCCTGCTGCGCCGCTTTCCTCGCCCAGCTCGGCATCAGCAGTTACTTGCCCGCAGTGCCCGCCATCGCCCTAGCCCTGCGCGCCGCCGAGGACCAGGTAGCCTTGGCTCTGGCGGTGTACCTGGTGGGTATGGCGCTGCCGATGCTGCTGTGGGGGAGACTGAGCGAACGGTTTGGCAGAAAGCCGGTATTGCTGGCGTCACTGGCGGTATATGCCATGGCCAGTAGCGCCATTCCATCGGCGTTGAACGTAGAAACATTCTTGGTATTGCGGCTGATTCAGGGAGTCGGCGCGGGCGGTGTTTCGGTGATGGCGCGAGTGTTGGTGCGGGATAGCTTCAGCGGGGAACTGTTGGCCAAAGGCTTGTCGTGGTTGGGCATGACCTTTGTGATCGCGCTGGGTATTGGCCAGTTTGCAGGTTCGCTGGTGCAAGTGGCATTCGGCTGGAAAGCGATCTTTTATACGTTGGCGATCGCAGCCGTCACGTTGATGGTGATCTTGCGGTGGGTAACGTTTGCGCGGCGGGTGAAGGCGGCTTCCTCGCTACCGACCTGGCGGATCTACGCCACAATTATGCAACACCCCGGCTTTCTCCACGCGGCCATGATCGGCGGCCTGGGCTATGGCGTCATCATTGCGTTCAACACCTGCGCACCACTGATACTGCAGGGGCACTTCGGCTGGAGCGCGACGCAGTATGGCTGGCTGGGATGGCCGATAAGCGGCGCGTATCTGGCAGGGGCGTTGATGGTCAATCGCCTCGTTGTACAAACGGGGCGGTTGACGATGATGAGTTGGGGCGTGGCCTTGATATTGCTGGGGGCTGCCGTGATGTTGCTCGGCAGTGTATTTGCCAGCGGGCTCGCTGTGCTGCTGTGGTTACCGTATTGCCTGGCGGTGTTCGGCCAGTCGATGAGTTACCCGATCAGCTTGTCCCTGGCCAATGATGGTTCCCCCATCAACGGCCCTTACGCCATGGCCTTGAGCGGTTTTATGCATCAACTGATGGCCGCCATGATCGGCGGCGTGGCCAGCCTGTTGGTGAGTCAGCAATCATGGCCATTGGCATTGTTGTGCATGGCGTTGGCAGGCGGCGCATTTCTGTGCGCCGCCGGGTGCCGTACGGATCAGAACGCGCTGCGAAAGATCTCCTCGATCTGACGCTGATCCGCCCGGCGCGGGTTGGTCAGCCCGCACGCGTCCTTCAACGCGTTAGTGGCCAACAGCGGAATGTCCTGCAACTTGGCGCCCAGCTCGCGCAGCCCGGCGGGGATTTCGACGTCCAGGGACAGCGCACGAATCGCGGCGATGGCGGCCTGGGCGCCCTCTTCGTCCGTGCTGCCTTTGACATCCGCTCCCAGCGCGCGGCCGACGTCGCTCAAGCGCTTGGCGCTGACGCTGGCGTTGAAGCTTTGCACGTGGGGCAACAGCACCGCGTTACACACGCCATGGGGCAGGTCGTAGAGCCCGCCCAACTGGTGGGCCATGGCGTGCACGAAACCCAGGGACGCGTTGTTGAACGCCATGCCCGCCAGGAACTGAGCGTACGCCATTTTTTCCCGTGCGGCCTTGTCGCTGCCGTCGCGTACGGCCAGGCGCAGGTTGGCGCTGATCAGCTCGATGGCCTTGATCGCGCAGGCGTCGGTGATCGGCGTGGCAGCAGTGGACACATAGGCTTCGATGGCGTGAGTCAGGGCGTCCATGCCGGTGGCGGCGGTGAGGCCCTTGGGCATGCCGACCATCAGCGCCGGGTCGTTGACCGACAGCAGTGGCGTGACGTTACGGTCGACGATGGCCATTTTCACGTGGCGGCTTTCGTCGGTGATGATGCAGAAACGGGTCATCTCGCTGGCGGTGCCGGCGGTGGTGTTGATGGCCACCAGCGGCAGTTGCGGCTTGCTCGATCGGTCGACGCCTTCGTAGTCGCCAATATGCCCGCCGTTGGTGGCGCACAGCGCGATGCCCTTGGCGCAGTCATGGGGCGAGCCGCCGCCCAGGGACACGACGAAATCGCAGGCGCTGTGTTGCAGCAGCGCCAGGCCGTTCTCGACGTTTTCCACATTGGGGTTGGGCTTGGCGCCGTCGTAGATCACCGAGTCGATGTCCTGCATCGCCAATTTCTCGGCGATCATGCTGGCCACGCCCGCCTTGGCCAGGCCGGCGTCGGTGACGATCAGTGCCTTGCGAAAACCGTAGTTGCGGATAGCGGTCATGGCTTCGTCGAGGCAATCGGTGCCCATGATATTGACGGCGGGAATGAAGAAGGTGCTGCTCATGGCGAATCCTCGGATGACGTTTATGCCTACAGCATCGACTTCACCCGCCTGCGGCATCTTGATCAGGATCAACGCCGGCTCGTGATAAAGTCACCGTCCAGCCGAATTCGAGTAGACCCGCCGCAATGAAGGATTTCCAGGATATTGACGCCCACCTTGAAGACTGGAGCGCACTGCGCAGCCGCACTGCCTTCAGCGGGATTCTGATCGGCAACGGCGCCAGCCGTACGATTTGGGAAGACTTCGCCTACGACTCGCTGTTCGAAAACGCGCGCACCGTCGAAGAAAAACCCCTCGGCCAGTCCGAACTCAGCGTGTTCGACGCCCTGCAAACCCGCAGCTTCGAACAGGCCCTTGGCGCGCTGAAGACCACCAGCCGGGTCAACAAGGCCCTGGCAGTCAGCTCGGCGGCACCGCGCAATCGCTACTACGCGATCAAGGAAGCGCTGATCAATACCATCCACGCGGTGCACATTCCGTGGCGCCTGGTGCAGCCGTCGACGCTGGCGACGATCAACGCGGAGCTGGCGCAATACACCACGGTGTTTACCAGTAACTACGACTTGCTCAACTACTGGGCGATCCTGCACACGCCAGGCATCGACGACCTGTTTCGCAGCGCCGACTCAAGCTTCGACCTGCGCAACACGCGCACCGAGGCCACGCGCATTCTGTACCTGCACGGAGGCCTGCACCTGGTGCGCAACCTCGACGGGACCGCGCGCAAATTGCCGACCACCGACAGCACCCTGCTGAGCAGTTTTGCGATCAATAACACGATCAAGACCCTCGACGATGTGCCGCTGTTCGTCAGCGAAGGCACGGTAGACGAGAAGCTCAAGACCATCCGCAGCTCGGATTACCTGTCGTTCTGCTATGAGCAACTGCTGACCCATGAAGGCGCGCTGTGCCTCTTCGGCCACGACCTCGGGCCGCAGGATAAACACTTGGTGGATGCGATTCGCCAAGCCCCGGTGACCACGCTGGCAATCTCGGTATCGGGGCGCAGCGACGGGTTTATTCGCCAGCAGAAGCGGCGGTACTCTGAGCTGTTTGATGGGTCGGGCGTGGCGCTGGAATTCTTTGCGGCGCGCACCCATCCGTTGGGCAATCCTGCGCTGTCAGTCCCGGTCGAACGCTGACTTTCCGGGCGACTTCGATCAAATAAAGGCGCTGGCTTGCCAGCGTCCACCATGAGCGTGTTCACAACACCCAAGTGACGTCAGTCCTGCGCGCTGTGCACCACCACCAGCAATTGCGCCTGCACCGGCCCCACCGAGCGCAGGCGGTGGGGCTTCTGCGCATTGAAGTGCAGCGCATCGCCACGCTCGAGGATCACGCGCTCAGTCATGAAATCCACTTCGACCTGGCCTTCATGCACAAACAGAAACTCCTCCCCCACGTGCTCCTTGAAGGTCTTGTCGGTGAATTCCGCCGGCGGGTAGATGATGAAGGGCAGCAGGCTGCGTTCGCTGACCTGATGGGCGAGCACCGCGTAACCGGGCGCCGTGTCGGGCCGTTCATGGCTGCGCACCAGGCTGTAGCTGTCGAGGCTGACGCTGTCTTCGCTGAACAGCTCTTCGACCTTCACGTTCAGCGCCTTGGCCAGTTTCAGCGCGGCGGCAATCGACGGCGTGTTGAGGCCGCGCTCAACCTTGGACAGGTAGCTCTTGGTCATCCCGGACTTTTCAGCCAGGCTCTCCAAGGTTACGCCAAGTTTTTTTCTCAATAATTTCAAACGGATAGACATGTTCCGCGGTTAATCCATGCAGGAAGCGATGAGCTGTGCTTGCCAATGACACTTTGTGTCATATAGCATCTTTAGTGTCATTTGCGTTCACCCAGCGACCTTGCGAGCAGCGGGAGACCAGCAAACCAGACGTCCATTGAACCACCCAAAGGACACCGATATGGCCAAGACATTAGCACTCCCGAAAGACCAGCTGGTCAAGCAAGCACTGATCCAGATGCAAAATACCCTGGCGGATAATACGTGGACCGTGCGGCAAAAGCTGGCGCTGACCTGCCGTATCCTCTTCGAGCACGGCCACGACTCGGGCCTCGCCGGGCAGATCACTGCGCGCGGGCCCGAACACGGCACCTATTACACCCAGCAATTGGGGCTGGGCTTCGATGAGATCACCGCCAGCAACCTGCTGTTGGTAAACGAGGACCTTGAAGTGCTGGAAGGCCACGGCATTCCCAACCCGGCCAACCGTTTCCACAGCTGGGTCTACCGAGGGCGCCCGGATGTGAACTGCATCATTCACACACACCCCACGCATATCGCCGCGCTGTCGATGCTGGAAGTACCGCTGCAGGTGTCCCACATGGACCTCTGCCCGCTGTACGAAGACTGCGCGTTCCTCGAGGCCTGGCCAGGGGTGCCGGTGGGCAACGAAGAAGGCGAAATCATCACCGCGGCACTCGGTGACAAACGCGCGATCCTGCTTTCGCACCACGGCCAGTTGTCGACCGGCGCGAGCGTCGAGGAGGCCTGCGTGATTGCACAGTTGATCGAGCGCGCCGCCAAGCTGCAGTTGCTGGCGATGGCGGCCGGCACGATCAAGCCGATCCTGCCGGAGCTGGGGCGCGAGGCCCACGACTGGATCTCCCGGCCCAAGCGCCATGGCGCCGCGTTCAATTACTACGTGCGACAGAACCTGCGCCAGCACGCCGATTGCCTGAACTGACCCGCCCCTTTTCCGACAGGAGACTTCCCATGTCCAGCCCCGATATTCACGGCATCATCGGCTACACCATCACCCCCTTCAGCGCTGACGGTAAGCGCATCGACCTCGACGCCCTCGGCCGCTCCATCGACCGCTTGATCGACGCCGGCGTCCATGCCATCGCGCCCCTGGGCAGCACCGGCGAAGGCGCTTATCTGAGCGATGCCGAGTGGGATGAAGTCAGCGCCTACAGCCTGGCAAAAATTGCCCGGCGGGTACCGACTGTGGTCAGCGTCTCGGACCTGACCACCGCTAAAGCCGTGCGGCGCGCCCGTTACGCCGAGGCAAATGGCGCCGATGTGGTGATGGTGCTGCCGGCCTCGTACTGGAAACTCAGCGAAGCGGAAATCCTCGCCCACTACGCTGCGATTGGCGACAGCATCGGCGTGCCGATCATGCTCTACAACAACCCGGCCACCAGCGGCACGGACATGTCGGTGGATTTGATCCTGCGGATCGTCAAGCACGTGGAGAACGTGACGATGGTCAAGGAGAGCACCGGCGATATTCAACGCATGCACCAATTACGGCGCCACAGCGACGTGCAGTTCTTCAACGGGTGCAACCCGCTGGCACTGGAAGCCTTCGTGGCGGGTGCCAAAGGCTGGTGCACCGCAGCGCCAAATCTGATCCCACAGCTCAACCTGGCTTTGTACGACGCGGTGCTGGCGAATGATCTGACCCAGGCGCGGGAACTGTTCTACCGCCAACTGCCGCTGCTGGAGTTCATCCTCAAGGGCGGACTACCGGCAACGATCAAGGCCGGCTTGCGCCTGACCGGGCTGGAAGCCGGCGATCCACGGTTGCCGGTGTTCCCGTTGAGTGAAGCCGGGATCGAGCAACTAAAGACATTGCTGCGCTGACCCTGTAGGAACCGGCTTGCCGGCGATAGCGCTCTCGCAGTCAACATCAACATCGACTGCCCCGACGCGATCGTCGACAAGCCGGCGTCGACAATTAAACCGAGACAAATGACAATAATTCTCGATATCATTCGCAGCATTTCTACGCCGTGCTTCGTCACGAAGGATATCCATGTCTCGTCCCAAGCCCGACCCGCTGTCGGCCGATGCTTTTCGCGGGTTTTATGCAGATATTCTGCATTTCCTGCGCAAACGCACGGACAACGCCAGCGACGCGGCGGACATGACCCAGGATGTCTTTACCCAGTGGCTGGACTACCGCGACCGGGCCAAGGTCGAGCAGCCACGGGCCTTTCTGTTCCAGATGGCGCGCAATCTGCTGCGTGATCACTGGCGCAGACAGAAGGTACGGCACACCGCCCATTCCGATCAGGCCGACAGGGACGCCGAACCGGTCACCGACGAGCAAAACGATCCCATGGCCGCCGCGCAGCGCTTGCAACGCCTGGAACAGTTGAAAGAAGTCCTCGCCGAACTCTCGCCGCGCCGGCGAGAAGCCCTTATGCTGCACCGCTTCGAAGGCTTGAGTCAGGCGCAGATCGCCGAGCGCATGGGCATTTCGACGAGCATGGTGGAAAAGCACATCGCTTTTGCCCTGCTGCATTGCAAGCGACGCCTTCAATCAGACCCCGGCACGGAGCAGCCAGAATGAACCGCCTGAGCGACACCGACGCCCTGGATATCGAAGCGAGTGACTCCATCGATGCCCAAGCCGCCAGCTGGTTTGCACGCAACCGTAATGACGCGAGCCGTGCCGACCGCAAGGCGTTTGCCGCCTGGCATGCGGTTGCGGCGCATGCTCGCGCCTATGCCGAGTTCGAGCAACTGTGGGCCGACCTGGCACAGTTGCAGCAACTGAACAAACCGGTGCCCCTGCCCAAGCGCAAGCCGTCGGTGTGGCGCCCTGCCCTGGCCGTCGCCGCCGCAGTGTTGTGCGCCGTGCTGGCCACGCATATCGGCGCGCCCCGCGAGCTGTATCACACGCAAGTGGCGGCCCATGCCAAGGGCATGCGCACCTTCAACCTGCCCGACGGCAGCACGCTGTATGTAAATGCCAACACGCGCCTGCGCGTGGACTTCACCGCGCACCAGCGCATCGTGCACCTGGACAAGGGCCAGCTGTATATCGAGGCGGCCGCCGACAAGGAGCGGCCGCTGTTCGTGCAGGCCGGCGAGGCCTATGTGCGGGTGGTCGGCACCGGCTTCGATGTACGCCGCAGCCAACAGCAACTGGTGGTCAGCGTCGCCCACGGCAAGGTGGCTTTCGAGCCGGACGCAAAGAGCCCGGTAACCCTGCTCGGCGCCCAGCAGCGCGCCACCTACAGCTACGCCAAGGGCACCGTGCAGCAACAAACCCTCACCGCCGAAGAAGTGGCCGACTGGCGCAGCGGGCACTTGTCGTTTCGCAACCGCGAGCTGGTCAGCCTGATCGATGAACTGAGCCTCTACCGTCCCCAGGCGCCGTTGCAGGTCAGCAATGCGGTGGCGCAACTGAAGGTCTCGGGCAATCTCGATGTCAACGATCCGGACGCCCTGCTCAACGCCCTGCCCGCCTTGCTGCCAGTGAAAACCGTGGCTTCGGCCGATGGCATCGTGCGGATCGAGCCCAACAAATAACCCTCGAAACAGTACTTGAGAATATTTTTCATTCGCAGGTGTGGATTTTTTTGCCTGCCCCGTCTTCCTCCGGTCTGCGTTTGATACGCACGCATTTTTCGGCCACTTGGCCACACCGGGGGATTTCATGTTTCGCGCGCCTTGCCACGCTTCGCACCTGTTTCTTCGACCGACCGTCATTGCCACCTGCCTGGCCTTCAGCCTCAGCGCCCAGGCCGAGTCGTTCAAGCTGCAATTGCCCGCCCAGTCGCTGGGCACGTCGCTGAGCCAAGTGGCGCAGCAGGCGAAGATCCAGCTGTTGTTCGATGAAGCACTGCTCAAGAACGTGCAGGCACCGGCGCTCAACGGTGAGTTCAGCCCGGAAGTGGCGATTCGCACCCTGCTGAAAAACGGCGAGTTCATCCTGATCAGGGTCGGCAGCACTTACGTGGTAAAGCCCGAAGAGGCAAAAACCACCCAGAGCGGCGCGATCCAGCTGGAAGCCCTGAGCGTGATCGGCACCGGCAACGAGGTCGACTCCAGCACCGTCGGGCGCTCCACCTTGAGCCAGGCCGATATCGACCGCTACCAGCCCGACAACATCCCTTCGCTGCTGCAGACCTTGCCGGGAGTGTCCATGGGCGGCTCGCCCAAGCCCGGTGGCCAGACCATCAACATTCGCGGCATGGGCGATGCCGAAGATGTGCCAATGACCGTGGATGGCGCGACCAAAAGCGGCTTCGAGCGCTACCAGCAAGGCACGGTGTTCATCGAACCCGAGCTGATCAAAAGCATTGAGGTGGAGAAAGGTCCGTATTCGCCGTTCAACGGCAACGGCGGTTTCGGCGGCACGGTCAACATGATCACCAAGGATGCGCCGGACCTGCTCAAGGATGGGCGTAACGCCGGGGCGATGGCCAAGTACGGCTACTCCAGCAACACCCACGAACAGGTGTACACCGGCGCAGTGTATGGCCGCACCGACGACGGCCGCATGGATGGCCTGATCTACCTGACCAAACGCGACGGCGACGACTTGAAGCTCGCCGGCACCCCGCCCGACCCACGCAACGAATACCCGATCAACCCCAAGCGCCTGCCCAACAGCGCGCAGGATGTAGAAGGCGAGCTGCTCAAGTTCAACGCGCACTTCACCGACGAGCACAGCATGGGCCTGTCCTATTCCAGCGCCAGAAGCGAGCGCATGGCGCCGTTCTCGGCTAAAACCTACCCGTCGCCGCCGACGCAATCAGCCATCGACCGATATGGCTACGAAGGCGCACTGAAACGCTTTCTGGCCGACCGCGAAACCGTGGACACCACCTGGTCAGGCAAGTACGAATACCAGCCGTTGAACAACCCGCTGATCGACTTGAAACTCAGCTACTCGTTCTCCAAGACCGATCAGACCGACGAGCGCGCCGAGAATGCGGTGATCAGCCTGGCCACCGGCGGGCGCAAGATGGAAACGTCTTACACTGACCGCATCCTTGAGCTGCGCAACATCAGCCTGTTTACCACCGGCCCGCTGGAACACGCCGTAACCACCGGCGTGCAGGTGCGCAAGCACGACCGCGAAACCGAAAGCTGGATGCCGGGCGCGACCTACAACACCGCTAGATACAACTATGGCCATTTCCAGCCGTACTTCATGCCCCACGGCAAAGTCGACACCAATGCGTTCTACCTGCAGGACGCCGTGACACTTGGCGACGTCACCCTCACGCCGTCCCTGCGCTATGACCACGTGCGCAACCGCGGCGAAGCCAACGATGCGCCGTACTACAGCAGCCCGGACCCGCGCGTCGGCCATGACTACAGCGACCGCACCTACACCGGTTGGTCGCCACGCCTGGCAGCCTTCTGGAACGTGACCCCGGATGTCGCCTTCTTCGCCAGCTGGAACCGCACCTGGCGCGCGCCGGTCATCGATGAGCAGTACGAGGTGCAAGGCTCTGCCAGCACGCGCAGCGCCACCAGCCTCAACCTCGACCCGGAGCGCATCACCGCGATTACGGCGGGCAACGTCACGCACTTCTCCGGCGTCTTCACCCGCGATGACAACCTGCAGTTGCGCACCACGCTGTTTCACAACCGCATCGAAGACGAGATCATGAAGGCCACCGGCCTCGGCTGCGAACGGCAAATGACCGTGCCGGGCAGTATCGATGCGGTGTGCACCGATGCGGCGTCCAGGACCAACTATCGCAACGTGGGCGGCATGACCATCAAGGGCTTCGAGCTGGAAAGCTACTACGACTCGACGTACGTGTTCGGCTCCCTGACTTACTCCTGGGCTACAGGTAAACGAGATAACCCCTACACCAACCCTTGGGCTACCGACCGGCACGTGTGGGCACGGGATATTCCACCGGCCAAATGGGTGGTAGTCCTCGGCACCAAGATCCCGAGCTGGGACGCCCAAGTGGGCTGGCAGGGCCAGTTTGTGCGCAAGACCGATCGCGTGCCTACCGACATTTATCCTGGCGGCTTCAACTCCACCATTGGCGACTTTATCTACGACCAGACCGAAAACCCCAGCTACGACACCCAGGGCCTGTTCGCCAACTGGAAACCGCAGCAGGCGGGTCTCAAAGGCACCGAGATCAACTTCACCGTCGACAACCTGTTCAACCGCAGCTACCAGCCAGCACTCAGCGGCGACGGTGTCTACAGCGAAGGGCGCAACGCCAAGATCAGCATCACGCGGTTCTTCTGAACCTGTAGGCGGCGGCGTGCCGGCGATGCGGGCGACTTGGTTTACCCGCGAAACAGCAGCGATCCCATCGCCCTGGCCCGCAACTGTACGGATAAATCCGCACCCAGCTGTAGGCCCGCGATTGGCGGGGGATGTGGCTAGATGGGCTTCCCTTGAAGCCCTCTGGATTTCGGATCCCTCCCATGAGTTCGCGCGAAAATACCGGCATGGCCCTCGGCCTGCTGGGCGTCATCATCTTCAGCCTGACCCTGCCTTTCACCCGCATCGTGGTGCAGGAAATCCACCCGTTGCTCAACGGCCTCGGCCGTGCGCTGTTCGCGGCGATTCCGGCGGCGGCGCTGTTGCTGTGGCGTCGTGAGCGCTGGCCGACCTGGCGCCAGCTGCGCGGGCTGTGCCTGGTGATCGCCGGAGTGATCCTGGGCTTTCCGGTGTTGTCGGCCTGGGCCATGCAAACCTTGCCAGCCTCCCATGGCGCGCTGGTCAACGGCCTGCAACCCTTGTGCGTGGCACTGTATGCCGCGTGGCTGTCGCATGAGCGACCGTCCAAAGCCTTCTGGGCCTGCGCGGCGCTGGGCAGTGCGCTGGTGTTGAGTTACGCGCTGATCACCGGCGCCGGCAGTATTCAGGCCGGCGATTTGTTGATGCTCGGCGCGATTGCCGTCGGCGGGCTGGGCTATGCCGAAGGCGGCCGGCTGGCCAAGGAGATGGGCGGCTGGCAAGTGATCTGCTGGGCGCTGGTACTGTCGACGCCGGTGCTGATCGGCCCGGTCTGGTACTTGGCGGCGCAGCATCAAGGCGCGATTTCGATGCGCACCTGGTGGGCGTTTGGCTATGTGTCGCTGTTCTCGCAGTTCCTGGGATTCTTCGCCTGGTACGCAGGGTTGGCCATGGGCGGGATCGCGCGGGTCAGCCAGATCCAATTGCTGCAGATCTTCTTCACCATCGCCTTTTCGGCGCTGTTCTTTGGCGAACATATCGAGCCGATTACGTGGCTGTTCGCCTGTGGGGTGATCGTCACGGTGATGCTCGGGCGCAAGACGGCGGTGCAGCCTGCGCCGGCGCCAAAGGTAAACGCTATCTAATGCAGGCGCCGGCTTGTGTGGGAGCCGGGCTTTCCCGCGAAAGCGGCCGGTCAGCCAACCCCGCTATCGCCCATGCCGCCGCCTTCGCAGCCTCGCTAAAGCTCGACAGCTCCCACAGGGGAATCGCGGAATGGCTATGAGATCTGTGGCCGGGTACGGTCAAAATGTGGGAGCGAGCTTGCCCGCGAAAGCGGTGAATCAGCCCACCACTCTATCGCCAATACCGCCGCTTTCGCAGCCTCGCTAAAGCTCGACAGCTGCCACAGGGGATTGCGGGATGGCTATGAGATCTGTGGCGGGGTACGGTCAAAATGTGGGAGCGGGCTTGCCCGCGAAAGCGGTCGGTCAGCCAACCCTCTATCGCCCGTGCCGCCGCCTTCGCAGCCTCGCTAAAGCTCGAGAGCTCCCACAGGGGATTGCGGGGGTATGTGAGATCTGTGGCCGAGTACGGTCAAAATGTGGGAGCGGGCTTGCCCGCGAAAGCGGCCGGTCAGCCAACCCCTCTATCGCCCATGCCGCCGCCTTCGCAGCCTCGCTAAAGCTCGACAGCTGCCACAGGGGGATCGCGGGATGGCTACGAGATCTGTGGCGGGGTACGGTCAAAATGTGGGAGCGGGCTTGCTCGCGAAAGCGGTCGGTCAGCCAACCCCTCTATCGCCAATACCGCCGCTTTCGCAGCCTCGCTAAAGCTCGAAAGCTCCCACACAAGCCAGCGCCTGCACGTGGTGTGTTCAGTTCAAGAAGCCATCCGCCCGCAGCAGGGTTTCCAGGCAGTGCTCGGTGATGTGGTAGAACGCCTTCAGCTCCTGGATTTTCGCCAGCAACTGCGCGTTGTCCAAAGGCTCGGCGCGCTTGACCGCGAGGATCATCTTGTTCTTGTTGGTGTGCTCCAACGAGATGAACTCGAACACTTTGGTCTCGTAGCCACAGGCTTCGAGGAACAGCGCACGCAAGCTGTCGGTGACCATTTCCGCCTGCTGGCCCAGGTGCAGGCCGTACTGCAGCATCGGCTTGAGCAGCGCCGGGCTCTGGATCTGCAGGCGAATCTGCTTATGGCAGCACGGCGAGCACATGATGATCGACGCGCCGGAACGGATGCCGGTGTGGATCGCGTAATCGGTGGCAATGTCGCAGGCATGCAGGGCGATCATCACGTCCAGCTCGCTCGGCGCCACGCTGCGCACGTCGCCGCACTTGAACACCAGGCCCGGATGCTCCAGGCGCGCAGCGGCGCTGTTGCACAGGGTCACCATGTCTTCACGCAGTTCCACGCCGGTCACTTCACCCTCGGCCTTGAGGGTGTTGCGCAGGTAATCGTGAATCGCAAAGGTCAGGTAACCCTTGCCCGAGCCGAAGTCGGCGACGCGCACCGGCTGGTCCAGTTTCAACGGTGATGAGGTCAGCGCATGGCTGAACACTTCGATGAACTTGTTGATCTGCTTCCACTTGCGCGACATCGACGGGATCAGCGCCTGCCTGGCATCGGTCACGCCGAGGTCAGCGAGGAACGGCCGGCTCAGGTCGAGAAAGCGATTCTTCTCGCGGTTATGCTCAGCCGAAGGCGCCTCGCGCAGTTGCTGCGGCTTGCTTTTGAACAGCGAGCTTTTGTTCTTCTTGCTGTATTCCAGCTGCGCTTCATCCGTCAGCGACAGCAGGTGCGCGTTCTTGAAGGACGCCGGCAGCAACTCGGCAATCATCGCCACGCCTTCGGCCAGCGCGAAATTCTTGGTGATGTCGCGGGTCTTGTAGCGGTAGACGAAGGACAGGCACGGCTGCTCCTTGACCTCTACCTGCTTGATGATCAGCCGTTGCAGCTCGGCTTCCGCACCAACGTACTTGGCCAGCACCAGCTTGATAAACGCATGCTGCGCCAGGCTTGCGCTCAACAGTTCGATGAACTGGGCGTGATGATCCGGCGCAGGGCGGGCAGGTTGAGCGGTGACAGACATGAACAAAAAAGCCTCGGGCTGGGGATGCCGGGGATTTTAGGGGGGATGGGGGCCGAGGGCACGGGGTTATTTGATCAACGGTCAATCAACCCTGCCCATCCACGGCGGGACGCACCTTTTGTGGGAGCCGGGCTTGCCCGCGATTGCATCACCTCGACGGGCCTGACAGACCGAGTTGCCCGCCCCGCAGGCAAGCCAGTTCCGACCTGGAGCAAGATGGACTATTCGAGCACGACCAGGCGATTGGGCAGTTCATTGCGGGTCTGCGTGACCGGCACATGCACCTTGAGCAACTCCCCGCAGGCTTCAATGCAGGCAATAAACCCCGCCAGTGTCTGCCCCTGTTTCACTTGCTGAGTGAACGCCCTGACGATGGTGTCCCAACTGCTGTCATCCAGGCGCTTGGAAATCCCCTCATCCACCAGGATCTCCACGTAGCGCTCGGCCTCGCTGACAAAAATCAGCACACCGGTGCTGCCCAGCGTGTGGTGCAGGTTCTGCTCCAGGAACTGCCGGCGCGCCAGGTTGGACGCGCGCCAATGGCGCACCGAGCGCGGGATCAGGCGGGTGGTGACCTTGGGCAGGCGAAACACCAGGCACAGCACGATAAACGTCGCCCATTGCGCCAACAGCAAGGTGTACATGGTCAAGTAGCCGGACAAGTAATGCACCACACCCGGCACCACCAACGCGATCAGGCTGGCCCACAGCAGTGGGATGTAGGCGTAGTCGTCCGCGCGGGCAGCCAGTACCGTCACCAGTTCGGCGTCGGTCTGCTGCTCGACGCGGGCAATCGCCTCGGCGACCTGGCGTTGCTCGTGTTCACTCAGTAGTGCCATGGTTGTAGATGCTCTGTTGTCGTTATTGTCATTACCAGCCGCCCGAGGCCCCGCCGCCGCCGAAGCCGCCACCGCCGCCGCGGAAACCACCGCCTCCGCCTCCGCCACCACCGCCGCGCCCGCTGCTGCTGAGGATCGCCAGCAAGATGGCGCCCACCGGCAGCCCCAGCCGATTGCACAGCCACAGCACACCGATCAGCAAGATAAACAGGCCGATGGAAAACCCCGGATTATCCTTGGCAAAGTTGGCGTCCGCCACGTGCGCCGGCACCGCCAGCGGTTCACCGCCGACCACCTGCACCATCGCCGAAACACCATCGCTGATGCCCTGGCTGTAATTGCCGGCCTTGAACTTGGGCGCGATCACCTGGTTGATGATCACCCAGGACTGCGCATCGGTCAGCACGCCTTCCAGGCCATAGCCGACTTCGATGCGCAATTTGCGCTCATCGCGGGCGACGATCAACAGCGCGCCGTTGTCCTTGCCCTTCTGGCCAATGCCCCACTGGCGGCCCAACTGATAACCGTAGTCTTCAATCGGCACACCCTGCAGGTCGGGCACCGTGACCACCACGATCTGGTCGCCACGGGCTTGCTCGAGCGCCTGCAATTGCTGGGTGATCTGCTCCCGGGTCGCCGGGTCGATCATCTGGGCGGTGTCCACCACCCGACCGGTCAATGCCGGGAAGGTCAGCGCCGCCTGGGCCACGCCCACGCAGGCCAGCAGCCACAGCGCCAGGCCTATCCTGAATAAACGCATCGACACCTCAATGCAGCCTTATTTGAACTTCACTTGCGGCGCTTTATCGGCATCGGCACTGGTGGCTTCAAACGTGGCGCGGATCGGCAGATCGCTGTACATCACGCTGTGCCACAAGCGACCGGGGAAAGTGCGGATCTCGGTGTTGTAGGCCTGCACCGCCTGGATAAAGTCGCGGCGGGCCACGGCGATACGGTTTTCGGTGCCTTCAAGCTGCGATTGCAGGGCCAGGAAGTTCTGGTTGGCCTTCAGGTCCGGGTAGCGCTCGGACACCACCATCAAGCGGCTGAGGGCACCGCTCAAGCCATCCTGGGCCTGCTGGAACTGCTTGAGTTTTTCCGGGTTGTCGAGGGTGCTGGCATCCACCTGGATCGAGGTGGCCTTGGCCCGTGCCTCAATGACGGCGGTCAGGGTGTCCTGCTCATGGGCAGCGTAGCCCTTGACCACTTCCACCAGGTTGGGGATCAGGTCGGCACGGCGTTGATACTGGTTCTGCACCTGGCCCCAGGCGGCCTTGGCCTGTTCATCCAGGGTCGGGATGGTGTTGATGCCGCAACCGCTCAGCACCGTGCTGATCAGTAGCAAAGCCGCGGCCTTGAGGCCCCAGCGGGAAGAGTGTGCTGCTTGCATGGTGTTTCTCCTGACCAAACTGGATGGAATGTGACGACTAACCCTATAAACCGCGCGCTTGGGGCATAATCCGCCACCACTGGAATGCATTGAGCCAATCAGCTACAAAGATGCCCAGCGCGAAAAAGAGTTCAGAGTGTGCTGCATTTATCTGAACAACACCCGAACAACAATAGACGCTCCCCACATTTTGGCCGATCAGCCCCAGCGCTGTGCAGTGAGCCGAAAAAGGATATTCATGAAGAAGCTGTGTTTGCTCGGCCTTGTTGCCACTCTGGCCACCCACCCCGTCTGGGCAGAAACAAAGCCTGCTGCGCTCAAGGACAAGGACGCCTTCGTCAGCGACCTGCTCAAGCAGATGACCCTCGATGAAAAGATCGGCCAGTTGCGCCTGATCAGCATCGGCCCCGAGATGCCCCGCGAGCTGATCCGCAAGGAAATCGCCGCCGGCCGCATCGGTGGCACCTTCAACTCGATCACCCGCCCGGAAAACCGTCCGATGCAGGACGCGGCCATGCGCAGCCGGTTGAAGATCCCGATGTTCTTCGCCTATGACGTGATCCACGGCCACCGCACGATTTTCCCGATCAGCCTGGCCCTGGCGTCCAGCTGGGACATGGACGCCATCGGCCGCTCCGGGCGCATCGCCGCTCAGGAAGCTGCCGCCGACAGCCTCGACATCACCTTCGCGCCGATGGTCGACATCTCCCGCGACCCGCGCTGGGGCCGCACCTCCGAAGGTTTCGGCGAAGACACCTACCTGGTCTCGCGCATCGCCGAAGTGATGGTCAAGGCCTTTCAGGGCACCAGCCCCGCCAATGCCGACAGCATCATGGCCAGCGTCAAGCACTTCGCCCTGTACGGCGCGGTGGAAGGCGGGCGTGACTACAACGTGGTCGACATGAGCCCGGTCAAGATGTACCAGGACTACCTGCCGCCCTACCACGCGGCGATCAAGGCCGGCTCCGGCGGCGTGATGGTCGCCCTGAACTCGATCAACGGCGTCCCCGCCACCGCCAACACCTGGCTGATGAACGATCTGCTGCGCAAGGACTGGGGCTTCAAGGGCCTGGCCGTGAGCGACCATGGCGCGATCTTCGAGCTGATCAAGCACGGCGTGGCCAAGGACGGGCGTGAAGCCGCCAAGCTGGCGATCAAGGCCGGCATCGACATGAGCATGAACGACTCGCTGTACGGCAAGGAATTGCCCGGCTTGCTCAAGTCCGGCGAGATCGAGCAGAGCGACATCGACAACGCCGTGCGCGAAGTGCTCGGCGCCAAGTACGACATGGGCCTGTTCGCCGACCCGTACCTGCGCATCGGCAAGGCCGAGGATGACCCGGCCGACACTTACGCCGAAAGCCGCCTGCACCGCAGCGAGGCCCGCGATATCGCGCGCCGCAGCCTGGTACTGCTGAAGAACCAGAACGACGCCCTGCCGCTGAAAAAGTCCGCGACCATCGCCCTCGTCGGCCCGCTGGCCAAGGCACCGATCGACATGATGGGCAGCTGGGCCGCCGCCGGCAAACCGGCGCAGTCGGTGACCCTGCTCGACGGCATGAATGCCGTGATCGGCGAAAAAGGCAAGGTGATCTACGCGCGGGGCGCCAACATCACCAACGACAAGGCCGTGGTCGACTACCTCAACTTCCTCAACTTCGATGCCCCGGAAGTGGTGGATGACACCCGCTCGCCGCAAGTGCTGATCGATGAAGCGGTCACGGCCGCCAAGGATGCCGACGTGGTGGTGGCTGCCGTGGGTGAATCGCGCGGCATGTCCCACGAGTCGTCCAGCCGCACCGACCTGAACATCCCGCAAAGCCAGCGCGACCTGATCAAGGCCCTCAAGGCCACCGGCAAGCCGCTGGTGCTGGTGCTGATGAACGGTCGGCCGCTGTCGATCCTCGAAGAGAACCAACAGGCCGACGCGATCCTGGAAACCTGGTTCGCCGGCACCGAAGGCGGCAACGCGATTGCCGACGTGCTGTTCGGTGACTACAACCCGTCGGGCAAGCTGCCGATCACCTTCCCACGTTCGGTGGGGCAGATTCCGACCTACTACAACCACCTGACCATCGGCCGGCCCTTTACCCCGGGCAAGCCGGGCAACTACACCTCGCAGTACTTCGATGACGTCACCGGGCCGCTGTTCCCGTTCGGTTATGGCCTGAGCTACACCACGTTCAGCCTGTCGGAAATGGCGTTGTCGTCGACCACCCTGAACAAGACCGGCAAGCTCGACGCCAGTGTCACGCTGAAAAACACCGGCAAGGTCGACGGCGAAACCGTGGTGCAGCTGTATATCCAGGACGTGGCCGGCTCGATGATCCGCCCGATCAAAGAACTGAAGAACTTCCAGAAGGTCATGCTCAAGGCCGGTGAGGAGCGCACGCTGCACTTCACCATCACCGAGGACGATTTGAAGTTCTACAACACCCAGTTGAAGTACGCCGCCGAACCCGGCCAGTTCAACGTGCAGATCGGGCTGGACTCCCAGGATGTGCAGCAACAAACCTTCGAACTGCTCTGACCTGAAGCTGTAGACACGGTCAATGTGGAAGCTGGCTTGCCTGCGATAGTGGTGGAACATTCACCGCCGCTATCGCAGGCAAGCCAGCTCCCACCGTTTATCGATGTGAGCGAATCAGCCGCGTCGATCAAGCAAGTTGACCACCAGCCGATCAATCCACCCCCACACCCGCTGCTTCACCCGCCGCCACAATGGCCGCGCCTTCCACGCCTCCAGGCTCACCGCCAGGCTCTGGGCAAAGTCGCGCTCGAAACTGCCCGCCACCGCCTGCGTCAATTCCGGGTCCAACGCTTCCAGGTTGGCTTCCAGGTTGAAGCGCAAATTCCAGTGATCAAAGTTGCATGAGCCGACGCTGACCCAATCGTCCACCAGCACCATCTTCAGGTGCAGGAAACACGGCTGGTATTCAAAGATCTGCACCCCCGAACGCAGCAGGCGCGGGTAATAACGGTGCCCGGCGTAGCGCACGGACGGGTGATCGGTGCGTGGGCCGGTGAGCAACAGGCGCACGTCCACCCCGCGCCCGGCTGCGCGGCGCAAGGCACGGCGGACACTCCAGGTCGGTAGGAAATACGGCGTGGCCAGCCAGATACGGTGCTGGCCGCTGTTCAAGGCGCGGATTAGCGATTGCAGAATATCGCGGTGCTGGCGGGCATCGGCATAGGCCACGCGCCCCAGGCCCGGCCCGGTCGCCGGCACCTTGGGCAAGCGGGGTAAACCAAAATGCGTGGCAGGTTTCCACTCGCGCCGCGCGGCGTTGGCGTGCCACTGGCGATCGAACAGTGCCTGCCAGTCCTGCACCAGCGGGCCGCTGATCTGCACCATCACTTCGTGCCAGTCGGCAGTGTCTTGCCCCGGCGTCCAGAACTCATCGGTAACGCCCGTGCCACCGACCACGGCGATGTGCTGGTCGATCAACAACAGCTTGCGGTGGTCACGGTAGAGATTGCGCATCCACCGTCGCCAGTTCAGGCGATTGTAAAAACGCAACGCCACACCGGCGTCGGTCAAGCGTTTGCGCAGCCCCAAGGCAAAGGCCAGGCTACCGTAATCATCAAACAGGCAGCGCACCTGCACCCCGCGTTCGGCGGCCAACACCAGCGCCTGCACCATGGCTTCGGCGCAGGCGCCGGCTTCCACCAGGTACAACTCCACATCGACTTGCCGCTCGGCGCGGGCAATGCCCACCAACATCTGTGGGAAAAATTGCGGGCCGTCGATCAACAACTCGAAACGGTTGGCGCTGCGCCACGGGAAGACCGCGCCGCTCACGTCAGCGCGCCGTGAAAATCAGCACCGCACCCACCGGCACCGACAAACTGATCGACTTGAGCCCCGCCGCCTTGCGCAACGCGGCCACACCCGGCACCAGCTCGAAATCCTCGGCATGCAACACCACCGGTTCCAGGGTCACCACCTGGAACCGTCGATCATCCAGGCGCGTTGCCAACAGCTCGGCGCTGTAGGTCTGGGTCTTGCCATGCAACGTCACGCTCAGTGGCAGGCGCAATTCCAACTGCGCGCCAGGCGCCAGGTCGTTGATGGGTTGCAGGTTGATCTGCGCGTTGATCAGCGCGTCAGGGAAGGTCTTGATCTCGAACAACTGATTGCGCATGCGCTCATCGCGCAGCGGAATGCCACTATTGACCGACTCCAGCTCCACCTCCAACTGCGCCGCGCCTTTGCCGTCGACCTTGCCGTGCAACACCAGGAAGCGCTGCACCTCGGCAATCTCGGTGTTTTTGGTCGTCACGAAGGACAGGCGCGAGGACTCGTTGTCCAGGTACCAATCGGCGTGTGCAGGCGCAGCGGCGGCGATCAGCAGGAAGAAGGCCAGGGGTTTGACATTGAACATAAAGACTCATGCGGCAAAAAACCTGCACGAACCTTAACTGTGCCGTGGGCCCGGTGCAATGGAACTGACAAAGCCGAGCAAACGTAGGAGCTGGCTTGCCTGCGATGGCGGTAGACCAGCCGACAATCCTATCGCCGGCTTGCCGGCGCCTGCATGGGAAGGTGGTGTGTCAGGAATTCGGGCGACACATGGCACCGCGTGCTGGCGCGATGGAGCTGACAAAGCCGAGCAAATGTGGGAGCTGGCTTGCCTGCGATAGCGGTAGACCAGCCGACAACCCTATCGCCGGTGCCGCCGCCATCGCCGGCAAGGTGGTTACTGTATGGTAAGGTGGTGTGTCAGGGGTTGAGGCGACACCCCTGCCGATCGCCGAACCACCGCGCGCTGTGTGTGCGCCCCAACCCACTGGCCGTCACTTCACTGCGCTCCGGGTTGTCGGTGAATGCGCTGGTGGGCACGTACTGCTGCACATACCCCCGGCAATATTCAGCCGGGTTGTTCGCCACATACCGACACGAGCAATACTCCTTGGCGGTATAGGCCGCGATGATGTCGGGGAAGGCTTGCAGGTTGACGCGCTCGTGCCAGATCCATCCCAGCAGGGCGAGCAACAGCAGCAGAAACAGGCTGGTACACGGGCGACGACGGATCATGGCTTCACCGCCGCCAGCACGCGCTTGAGCAGTTCGTTATGGCGGTAGCTGCCATCGCGGTCATCGCCGTAGCGCACGATCACCAAATGTTCTTCAGGCATCACAAACAGCGCCTGGCCCCAGTGACCCAGGGCGGCGAAGGTGTCCGCAGGGGCGTCGGGCCACGGGCGTGGAGCCCCTTGGTTGAGCCACCATTGGCCGCCAGGCACGGCTTCGTCCTGGCCGGCCTGGTAGCGACCGAACGGCTGGCGATTGAAATCGACCCAGGCCTTGGGCACCAGCTGTTGCTCCCCCCAGCGCCCGTCTCGCGCCATCAGCAGACCGACACGCGCCAGATCACGGGCGGTGAGGTAGGCGTAGGACGAGGCGACAAAGGTTTCGTCGGCGTCGGTCTCCCACGTGGCGTTGTGAATCCCCAGCGGCTTGAACAGTGCATCCCACGGGTAGCTCATGTAGGCCTTGTGGCCGAGCATGCCTTTAAGGGTGGCGGAGAGAATATTGCTGTCACCGCTGGAGTAACGAAAGACCTGGCCCGGGGCGGCGAAAACTTCGGTGTCGGCGGCGAACTCGGCCATGTCGGCGTGGCCACGGGTGTAGAGCATCGCCACCACCGAGGATTTCAACGGGGCGTATTCGTAGTCTTCCTGCCAGTCCAGGCCCGAGGCCCAGTGCAACAGGTCAGCCATGGTCACCGTGGGGTGCTGTTTCATCGGCGGGTAAAACCGCGCCGCCGGGTCGGTCAGTTTGAAGCGATTATCACCGAAGGCCACGCCCAGCACGGTGGCCATCAGGCTTTTGCTGATGGACCAGGTCAGGTGTGGCGTGGTGGCAGTGGTGGGCGCGGCGTAGCGTTCATAAATGATTTGGCCGTCACGGATCACCAGCAACGCATCGGTGCGGATGCCTTGTCGGGTGGTGTCATCACGCGGCGGGAACGCATAAGTGTTGAGCGCTTCGACAGCGGGGCCTTCAAGCGGTGTGCCCTTGACCCAGTCCTTGTCCGGCCAGGCTTCGGCGCGGGCGGTGACGGTGGCTAACAGCAGGGCAACGCACAACAGGCCTCGGACCATGGACGCAAACTCAAGGGGGCATTCAAGCCCGCGAGGCTAGCCGAGACTAATGATGGTTTTGTGACAACCCGCTATGACAAGCATCGCACGCTTATGATTTCTTGAATGCATATGCGTAAATATCCTCCCCAGTCGGGGATGGACCGCCGCGCAGCCCCCAACGCTCCTCTTTACCACCCACGCTCACAGAGCTATGACTGCCGTTTTTAGCGCCGCTGGAAAAAGCCCCTAAACGGCCCTTGAGCAAGTCTTCAGGCGATACCATTTCAATCATATTTCCCAAGCCAAGCCGCGCAAGCGCCAAAGGAAGGGCGTCAGGGCGATTCAAGACCTGCAGCGCTTCGCCAAACCCCACATTCCTGTTCTGTTCCTTGGATAATTTCTGCTGCTCAACCTTGGCCATAACCGTACTGATTACGTTCGCCGAGGTGATCGCCCCTGGATCCGTCCCCTTGAACTTCATTGCCATGGACGTCATTTCAAGCTCAGCCTGGGTCACGTAAACCGACTCGTTATTTCTTAACGTAACCTGGAAACCACCCGGGACTTCTCGCACCTCCTTGAATACGTCGGTTGGCTGCTCACCAAACTGCATCATCGCCATCTTTATTGCCGCAACGGTCACACAGTTGTCCTGATTCCACTGGCTGAAAGCACTCCAAATGTCCTCGGGTTTTTTCCCAGGATCACGACTATCTGGCTTGTATACAAACAGGTGCATGCCCGACGCCACGACCTTGTTGTTGACGGGTTCGCCATAAGACCGACCATCCTGGCTGCGGGTGCCGCTGTACCGTTTGCTGATGACTTGCACCTCCGGCGGCTCAGAACCCTGACTTTTTTCATGATTATTAATTTCCCACCAGGCGGGAGTGGTATTCGAAACTGGCGAAACCGGCATAGTGCTCCTACCTCCACAACGGAAGGCTTGGCAAACGTCCAACGGCATAAGGCGCCCATCTGCCCTCACATCCAGAGCCTGTGTGGCAGCATGGGTAATCCGGTTCCCTCCAAGCGGTCGTCCTACTCCAAATCCAAAGTAGGAAAACAATATCGGGCGACCGTTGCGGTGCAGCCCTATCAAAACGCCTGTCATCCAAGCGTCACCATAACTTCATGGAGATGACACCGAGGCTACATAGCCTGACTTTGGACAACAAAGTCGACCGGCCGAAATCGTGGCCGGCACTCGGAGACTCGCCATGACTCAGATCGCCCGCATCAGCGACACCGGCAATGAACGCCGTCTGCAAGCCGAACGCCTGATCGGCGCGCAGGCTTTGCAGGAAGCCCAGGCCCTGCGGTTCAACGTGTTCAGCGGCGAGTTCAACGCCAAGCTGAAAGGCGCGGAACTGGGCCTGGACATGGATGACTATGATGTTCACTGCAGCCACATCGGCGTGCGGGACTTGAACAGCGGTCGACTCGTCGCCACCACCCGTTTGCTCGACCACCAGGCCGCCAGCACCCTGGGCCGGTTCTACAGCGAAGAAGAATTCAGCCTGCATGGCTTGCTGCACTTGCAGGGCCCGATCCTGGAAATCGGCCGCACCTGCGTCGACCCGGCCTACCGCAATGGCGGCACCATCGCCGTGTTGTGGGGCGAGTTGGCCGAAGTGCTCAACCAGGGCGGCTACAGCTACCTGATGGGGTGCGCGAGCATCCCGATGCACGACGGCGGCATCCAGGCCCACGCGATCATGCAGCGCCTGCGCGAACGCTACCTGTGCAACGAACACCTGCGCGCCGAACCGAAAAAACCGCTGCCGGCGCTGGACCTGCCGTCCAACGTGATCGCCGAAATGCCGCCGCTGCTCAAGGCCTACATGCGCCTGGGTGCGAAGATCTGCGGCGAGCCGTGCTGGGATGAAGACTTCCAGGTCGCCGACGTGTTCATCCTGCTCAAGCGCGACGAGCTGTGCCCGCGCTATGCACGTCACTTCAAGGCGGCCATGTGATGAGCCGCCTGCGCGTATACGGGCGCATTGCCCGGGTGCTGGGGGTGGTGGCACTGGGCTTGAGCATGGCCAGTGTGTTTGGCGTGTTCGAACGCATGGGGGTGGCCAATTCGATGGTGCGCCGCCAACGCTGGTCGCGGTTTTTCATGGCGCGACTGACCAACGCCCTGCCCTTTCGCGTGACGGTGCACGGTGAGCTGCCGCAAACGCCGATGCTGTGGGTGAGCAATCACGTGTCGTGGACCGACATCCCGCTGCTGGGCATGGTCACGCCGATGTCGTTCCTGTCCAAGGCCGAAGTGCGCACCTGGCCGGTGGCCGGCTGGTTGGCGGCCAAGGCCGGCAGCCTGTTTATCCGCCGCGGTTCAGGTGACAGCCAGTTGATCCGCAAGCAGATGACCCGTCATCTGGAGCAACAGCACCCGCTGCTGATGTTCCCCGAAGGCACCACCACTGACGGGCGCAGCCTGCGCACCTTCCACGGGCGCTTGCTGGCGAGTGCGATCGAGGCCGATGTGTCGCTGCAGCCGGTGGCGATCCGTTACCTGCGCGACGGGCAAGTCGACCCGCTGGCCCCGTTCATTGGCGATGACGATTTGCTCTCGCACCTGATGCGCCTGTTTGCCAATGACCAGGGCGATGTGGAAATCCACGTGCTCAAGCCGATCGCCTGCGCCGGACAGGAACGCGCGGCACTGGCGTTCCAGGCGCAGCAAGCGGTGCAGAAGGCGTTGTTTGGGCCGTTGCCGGAAGCTGAACAGGTGGATACCCGACCTGCGTTTGCAGCCTGATATCAACTGAACACGGTTTAAAGTGTGGGAGCTGGCTTGCCTGCGATGACGGTCTACCTGTGAATGCTGCGGTTGCTGACACACCGCGATCGCAGGCAAGTCCGCTCCCACCTTAGATCCCACTGATCAGTTGGGTGCGTGCAAACGCCTGCAACTGCGGATAGAACCGCCGGAAATCCTCACTCAGCGGCTCATACAGCACCCGCAATTCCTGCATGGCCTGTCCCAGTTCCTCGGGTTGCGTCAGGCGTCGCGAGATCCCCCGCAAGACCTGCTCCATCACCGCAAACTCGCGGTAAGAACCCAACCAGTCATCCGCCGCCATGTACGGCGCAATCTGCGCCAGCCGTCCTGGCAACTGCGGCTCGGCGGCAAGCACGCGGTAGACCTGCGCGGTGAAGCGCTCCAGCGGCTGGTCGGCATACAGCGCCCAATCGCGCGCCAGGCAATGATCGAAGAACACATCAACGACAATCCCCGCGTAGCGCCTGCGGGTCAGGCTGAAACGCGACAACGCCTCGCCGACCAGCGGGTGACTGTCGGTGAAGCGGTCGATGGACCGATGCAGTTGGATCGCCGCCTCGATTTGCGGGCTGAACTGGCCCTGCAGGCGGCCTTTGACGAAATCGCCATACAGGCTGCCCAGCAGTTGTGCAGGAAGTTGGCCGCCCAGGTGCAGATGTGCGAGATAATTCATGGCGCGCAGTCTAGCACTGCCGACAACGTATCGTTATAACCCGATATACCGATTTAGCCTGACCTCAGACCAAAATCATATTGGTATATCGGGATATAACGATTTAAGGTTCGCCTCATCGCGATATAACGCTTTACGACACCGAGCACCTGCCATGTCCATCGACCTCGACGAAATAATAAAAGCCCTGGCGCACCCAGTACGACGAGACATCCTCACCTGGCTGAAAGACCCGAAAGTGCAGTTCCCCGAGCAACTGCACAACCACGAATACGGCATCTGCGCCGGGCAGATCGACCAGCGCTGCGGCTTGTCCCAGTCGACGGTGTCGGCCCACCTGGCGACCTTGCAACGGGCGGGACTGATCAGCAGCCAGAAGGCCGGGCAGTGGCACTTTTTCAAACGCAATGAGGAAGTGATCCAAGCCTTCCTCACGGCGCTCATCACTGAACTCAGCGCACCGCTGTAACAAGGAAACGCAAATGCCCCTCTCGCTACTCATACTGGCCCTGAGCGCCTTCGCCATCGGCACCACCGAGTTCGTCATCATGGGCTTGCTGCCCGATGTGGCGGCGGACCTCGGCGTGTCGATTCCCGGCGCCGGCTGGCTGGTCACCGGCTACGCCCTGGGCGTGGCCATCGGTGCGCCGTTCATGGCGCTGGCCACTGCCAAGCTGCCCCGCAAGGCCGCCCTGGTAGCGTTGATGGGCATCTTCATTGTCGGCAACCTGCTGTGCGCCCTGGCCAGTGACTACAACGTGCTGATGTTTGCCCGTGTGGTCACCGCGCTGTGCCACGGTGCGTTCTTCGGGATCGGCTCGGTGGTGGCCGCCAACCTGGTACCGGCCAACAAACGCGCTTCGGCAGTCGCCTTGATGTTCACCGGCTTGACCCTGGCCAACGTGCTCGGCGTGCCGCTGGGTACGGCGCTGGGCCAGGCAGCCGGCTGGCGCTCGACCTTCTGGGCCGTGACGGTGATTGGCGTCGTGGCGCTGATCGGCCTGATCCGCTTCCTGCCGGCCAAGCGTGACGAAGAAAAACTCGACATGCGTGCCGAACTGGCCGCACTCAAAGGCGCCGGCATCTGGCTGTCGCTGACCATGACCGCACTGTTCGCCGCGTCCATGTTCACCCTCTTCACCTACGTGGCACCACTGCTTGGCGACGTCACCGGCGTCTCCCCCAAAGGCGTGACCTGGACCCTGCTGCTGATAGGCCTGGGCCTCACCGTGGGCAACATCATCGGCGGCAAGCTGGCGGACAAACGCCTGGCGGCCACGCTGATCGGCGTGTTCATCAGCATGGCGGTAGTGTCCACCGCGCTGACCTGGACCAGCATCGCCGTGATCCCGACTGAAATCACCCTGTTCCTGTGGGCCACCGCCTCGTTTGCCGCCGTTCCCGCGCTGCAGATCAACGTGGTGACCTTCGGCAAGGCCGCACCGAACCTGGTCTCCACCTTGAACATCGGCGCCTTCAACATCGGCAACGCCCTGGGTGCCTGGGTCGGCGGCAGCGTCATTGCCCACGGTTTCGGCCTGACCAGCGTGCCCCTGGCAGCCGCCGCCCTGGCGATCCTCGCGCTGGTGGTGACCTTGATTACTTTCCGTCAGAGCGGCGATGCCGACCTGGCCCCTGCGACCAACTGATCAACTTCAAAGAGAAAGGTGTTTTCCCCATGACGACTATTTTCGATCCGATCAAACTGGGCGACCTGGAACTGGCGAACCGCATCATCATGGCGCCGCTGACCCGCTGCCGTGCCGATGCCGGCCGCGTACCCAACGCGCTGATGGCCGAGTACTACGTGCAACGCGCCTCCGCCGGGCTGATCCTCAGCGAAGCCACCTCGGTGACGCCACTGGGCGTGGGCTACCCGGACACCCCGGGGATCTGGTCCAACGACCAGGTGCGTGGCTGGGCCAACGTCACCAAGGCGGTGCACGGTGCCGGCGGCAAGATCTTCCTGCAGCTGTGGCACGTGGGCCGTATCTCCCACGAGTCGTACCTGAACGGCGAAACGCCGGTGGCTCCGAGCGCCATCCAGGCTAAAGGCCACGTGAGCCTGGTGCGCCCACTGGCGGACTACCCGACGCCACGTGCGCTGGAAACCGCTGAAATCGCCGACATCGTCGACGCCTACCGCACCGGCGCCGAAAACGCCAAGGCCGCCGGCTTCGATGGCGTGGAAATCCACGGCGCGAATGGCTACCTGCTCGACCAGTTCCTGCAGAGCAGCACCAACCAGCGTACCGACCTCTACGGCGGCTCCCTGGAAAACCGTGCACGCCTGCTGCTGGAAGTGACCGACGCAGCCATCGAAGTCTGGGGCGCCGGCCGTGTCGGTGTGCACCTGGCACCACGCGCCGATGCCCACGACATGGGTGACGACAACCTGGCAGAAACCTTCACCTACGTCGCCAGCGAGCTGGGCAAGCGCGGTATCGCGTTCATCTGCTCCCGCGAGAAAGAAGCCGGCGACAGCCTCGGTCCACAATTGAAAAAGGCCTTCGGCGGCGCGTACATCGCCAACGAGCGCTTCACCAAGGACAGCGCCAACGCCTGGCTGGCGGCGGGCAAGGCCGATGCGGTGGCCTTCGGCGTACCGTTCATTGCCAACCCGGACCTGCCAGCACGCCTGAAGGCCGAGGCGCCGCTCAATGAGCCACGCCCGGACACCTTCTACAGCAAGGGTCCGGTCGGCTACATCGACTACCCGACACTGGCCCTGTGATGTAACTTGCTGAAACGAAAAAGCCCCGGTTCGCGAGAACCGGGGCTTTTTCTTGAGTGCGAAGAAACATTCCTTCACAGCCTTGCAACAAAATCGCTACAAAATACTTAGGCGGCTACCTATCAACCGCCCGCCAGCCCGTATATAAAGTCACCCCACCGATCAGGCAAAAGGACGATTGACGGTCCTTGGGCTTTACTGTTGACACAACTGGATGCAATTACGCATTTTGTCTTAATTGCGCAGGCTGGGGCTCCAGCGCAGCATGTCCAGCCCGGCATCCACCCAGCGCTCGGCGTCCTGGTGCAGTTGGAAACTGTCGGGGACCAGCAGCCACTGGCCAATCAACCCGTTGATGTAGGCATGAATGCACACTGCCCCTCGGGTAGTGTCGAGGTTTTCCGGAAGTTGCCCGCGATGGACCGCATTACGCAGTGTCAGGCCGATGCGCAGGTTGCATTCCAGGCTGTGGGTCTGGCGCTGGCGGCGCATATCGCACATTTCATCGGTGAATTCGCACTTATGAAACAGGATCTCATTGATGCGCCGGGTTTTCGGGTCCAGGGCTACTTGATGAAACAAATGAATCAACAGCTTGCGCATGCACCCGAGCGGGTCGAGTTCATCCTCGCTTTCGCTGGCACGCGCCAATTCATCCAGCGGCTCATGCAGGGTGTCGAGCAGCGCCTGCAACAGATCGGATTTATTGCTGAAATGCCAATAGATGGCACCCCGCGTCACCCCGGCCAGCGCGGCGATGTCAGCCAGCGTGGTCCGCGCAACGCCGCGCTCATAGAAGGCTTGCTCGGCGGCGGCGAGAATCTGGCTGCGCGTTTCCTGAGCTTCCTCTTTGGTGCGACGAACCATGGCAGTAAAACCTCAATCAGGACACTTGGGACTATCGGTAACGCACGATCAATAGGCGGTAACGATCATCTGAATAATTGTGGGACGACACCGTCATGGGCGCCGAACGTACTAAAATCGAGGCTTTGGGCGGTGCTTTGTCAACATTCCGCGAAGCCTGTCAAGAGTTTACAAACAACCATGAACGTAAGTATATTGCGTAGCAAGCTACTTATCTACTCACAGCTTGTTTTTTACCCTTCCACACTTCTTGTGCGCACTCTGCGCGCCTGACCCGAGGATCTTCATGCAACTTAAGCCAGCTGTTACCGCTCTGGTCACTGCCGTCGCCCTGGCATCGCTGCTCAGCGGATGTAAAAAGGAAGAAGCGGCTCCGCCCGCTCAAACCCCTCAGGTCGGCGTGGTCACCCTTCAACCGCAAGCCTATACCCTGACCTCCGAACTGCCGGGCCGCACCACTGCCTACCGCATCGCGGAAGTTCGCCCACAGGTCAACGGGATCATTCTCAAGCGCCTGTTCAAGGAAGGCGCGGATGTGAAAGAAGGCCAGCAGCTTTATCAGATCGACCCGTCGGTCTATGAGGCCACGCTGAAAAGCGCACAAGCCAGCCTGACCCAGACCAAGTCCATCACCGACCGCTACAAGCAGTTGGTCGATGAGCAAGCCGTCAGCCGCCAGGAATACGACACCGCCGTCGCCAACCGCATGACTGCCGAAGCAAACGTTCAAACCGCCCAGATCAACGTGCGCTACACCAAAGTGTTCGCGCCGATCTCCGGGCGTATCGGGCGTTCTTCGGTGACCGAAGGCGCGCTGGTCAGCAACGGCCAGGCCGATGCCATGGCCGTGATCCAGCAACTGGACCCGATCTACGTCGACGTCACGCAGTCTTCGGCTGAAATGCTGAAACTGCGCCGCGACCTGGAAAGCGGCCAGCTGGAGAAAGCCGGCGCCAATGCCGCCAAGGTCAAGCTGACCCTGGAAGACGGCAGCGACTACGGCCTGGACGGCAAGCTGGAGTTCTCCGAAGTGTCGGTTGACCAGACCACCGGTTCCGTGACCCTGCGCGCCGTGTTCCCCAACCCTGACCACACCCTGTTGCCTGGCATGTTCGTCCACGCCCAGTTGCAGGCCGGTGTGAACAGCAAGGCCATCCTGGCCCCGCAGCAAGGCGTGACCCGCGACATCAAGGGCATCCCGACCGCGCTGGTGGTGAACAAGGACAACAAGGTCGAGCAGCGCCAGCTGGTGGCCAACCGCACTGCCGGCGCCTACTGGCTGGTTGAAAAAGGCTTGAACGCCGGTGACCGCGTGATCACCGAAGGCCTGCAATTCATCAAGCCGGGCATCGAAGTCAAGGTCAAGGACGCGGACAACGCCAAGCCCGCAGGTTCCGCCGCTGCTCCTGCTGCCGCTGCTGGCCAGGGGGAGTAACCCATGTCGAAATTTTTTATCGACCGTCCCATTTTCGCCTGGGTAATTGCCCTGGTGATCATGTTGGTCGGGGCACTGTCGATCCTGAAGTTGCCCATCAACCAATACCCGGCCATTGCGCCAACCGCCATTGATATCCAGGTGACCTACCCAGGTGCCTCTGCACAAACCGTGCAGGACACCGTGGTACAGGTGATCGAGCAACAGCTCAACGGTATCGACAACCTGCGTTATGTCGCCTCGGACAGTAACTCCGACGGCAGCATGACCATCACCGCGACGTTCAACCAGGGTACCAACCCGGACATCGCCCAGGTCCAGGTGCAGAACAAGCTTAACCTGGCGACCCCACTGCTGCCGCAAGAAGTCCAGCAGCAGGGTATCCGCGTGACCAAGTCGGTGAAGAACTTCCTGATGGTGATCGGTCTGGTGTCGGAAGACGGCAGCATGACCAAGGACGACCTCTCCAACTACATCGTGTCCAACATCCAGGACCCGATCTCGCGTACCGCGGGTGTAGGTGACTTCCAGGTGTTCGGTTCGCAGTACGCCATGCGTATCTGGCTCGACCCGGCCAAGCTGAACAACTACCAGCTGACGCCGGTGGATGTGAGCAACGCGATCCAGGCGCAGAACGTCCAGGTGGCCACCGGTCAACTCGGCGGCCTGCCTGCCCTGCCCGGCACCCAACTGAACGCCACCATCATCGGCAAGACGCGCCTGCAAAGCGCCGAAGAGTTCGCCAAGATCCTGATGAAAGTGAATGCCGACGGCTCGCAGGTGCGCCTGGGTGACGTCGCGCGTATCGAACTGGGCGGCCAGAACTACAGCATCAGTGCTCAGTTCAACGGCAAGCCGGCTTCCGGCATGGCGATCAAGCTGGCTGCCGGTGCGAACGCCCTGGACACCGCCAAGGCCATCCGCGCCACCGTGGCGTCCCTGGAGCCGTTCTTCCCGCCTGGCATGAAGGCGGTGGTGCCGTATGACACCACCCCGGTCGTGACCGAATCGATTTCCGGTGTTGTACACACCCTGGTCGAAGCGATCGTGCTGGTGTTCCTGGTGATGTTCCTGTTCCTGCAGAACTTCCGCGCCACCATCATCACCACCATGACCGTACCGGTGGTATTGCTGGGTACTTTCGGGATCCTCGCAGCGTTCGGTTTCACCATCAACACCCTGACCATGTTCGGCATGATCCTGGCCATCGGCTTGCTGGTGGACGATGCGATCGTGGTGGTGGAAAACGTCGAGCGGGTCATGGCCGAGGAGCACTTGTCGCCGAAAGAAGCGACGGTCAAATCCATGAGCCAGATCCAGGGCGCCCTGGTGGGTATTGCCCTGGTACTGTCGGCGGTACTGTTGCCGATGGCGTTCTTCGGTGGTTCCACCGGTGTGATCTACAAACAGTTCTCCATCACCATTGTTTCGGCGATGGCGCTGTCGGTACTGGTTGCCTTGATCTTCACCCCGGCCTTGTGCGCCACCATGCTCAAGCCGATCGATCCTGAAAAGCATGGCCAACCCAAGCGCGGTTTCTTTGGCTGGTTCAACCGCACCTTCGACCGTGGCGTACTGAGCTACGAGCGCGGCGTGGGCAACATGATCAAGCACAAGTTTCCAGCGTTCCTGGTCTACGTGCTGATCCTGGCCGGCATGATCTGGATGTTTACCCGTATTCCAAGCGCGTTCCTGCCTGAGGAAGACCAGGGTGTGATCTTTGCCCAGGTACAGACGCCGGTCGGTTCTTCGGCTGAACGTACGCAAAAAGTCATCGACGACATGCGCGCCTTCCTGCTGAACGACAAGGAAGGCGAGCCGGGCGAAGGCAAGGCCGTGAAGTCGGTGTTTACCGTGAACGGCTTCAACTTCGCCGGTCGTGGCCAGAGCTCGGGCCTCGCGTTTGTGATGCTCAAACCGTGGGATGAGCGTGACTCGTCGATGTCGGTATTCGAGGTGGCCAAGCGTGCGCAGGGTTACTTCTTCGGGGCCTTCAAGGACGCCATGGTATTTGCCATCGTGCCGCCTTCGGTACTGGAGCTGGGTAACGCCACCGGTTTCGACGTGTTCCTGCAAGACCAGGGTGGCGTCGGCCACGAGAAGCTGATGGCGGCACGCAACCAGTTCCTCGGTGCAGCGGCGCAAAGCAAGATCCTCGCAGGTGTGCGTCCCAACGGCGTGAACGATGAGCCGCAGTACGAGCTCACCGTCGACGACGAGAAGGCCAGCGCCCAGGGCATCAGCCTGGCGGATATCCAGCAGACCCTGGCGATTGCCCTGGGTGGTAGCTACATCAACGACTTCATCGACCGTGGTCGTGTGAAGAAGGTGTACGTGCAGGGTGACGCGGCCAGCCGGATGTCTCCGGAAGACCTGAACAAGTGGTTCGTGCGCAGCAGCTCCGGGAAGATGGTGCCGCTGTCGGCCATCTCGTCGGGCCAGTGGATCTTCGGTTCGCCGAAACTCTCGCGCTATAACGGTGTAGCGGCGATGGAAATCCTCGGTACCCCGGCACCTGGCTACAGTACCGGTGATGCGATGGCGGAAGTCGAGCGTATCGCCAAGGACCTGCCAGCCGGCGTCGGCTATGCATGGACCGGCCTGTCGTATGAAGAGCGCCTCTCCGGCTCCCAGGCGCCTGCGCTGTACGCGCTGTCGCTGCTGGTGGTGTTCCTGTGCCTCGCGGCACTGTACGAAAGCTGGTCGATCCCGATCGCGGTGATCCTGGTAGTGCCACTGGGTGTGATCGGTGCATTGATTGCCACCAGCCTGCGCGGCCTGTCCAACGACGTGTTCTTCCAGGTGGGCCTGTTGGTCACAGTGGGCCTGGCGGCGAAGAACGCCATCCTGATCGTGGAGTTCGCCAAAGAGCTCCACGAACAAGGCAAGGGCATCGTCGAAGCGGCCATCGAGGCGTCCCGCATGCGTCTGCGTCCGATCATCATGACGTCCATGGCGTTCATGCTCGGCGTATTGCCCCTGGCGATCTCCACTGGCGCCGGCTCGGGCAGCCAGCACGCGATCGGTACCGGCGTAATTGGCGGTATGATCACCGCCACCGTCCTGGCGATCTTCTGGGTGCCACTGTTCTTTGCAACCGTGTCGGCCGTTGGCGAGCGTAAAAAGACCGACACTACTGAAACTCCTAAAGAGGCTGGCCAATGAGCAAGTCGCTACTTTCCCTAGCCGTCACGGCATTCGTGCTCAGTGGCTGCTCGTTGATACCTGACTACCAGCGCCCCGACGCGCCGGTAGCAGCGCAATACCCGCAGGGGCCGGCGTATTCGTCGGCCCAGGCGCCGGGCCAGGCCGCTGCCGAGCAGGGCTGGAAGCAGTTTTTCCATGACCCTGCCCTGCAACAGCTGATCCAGACCGCGCTGGTGAACAACCGTGACCTGCGCGTTGCGGCCTTGAACATCGACGCCTACGCCGCGCAGTACCAGATCCAGCGTGCCGACCTGTTCCCGGCCATCTCGGCCACGGGCAGCGGCAGCCGTTCGCGTACCCCGGCCAAGTTGTCGCAGACCGGCGAAGCCGGGATCACCAGCCAATACTCGGCCGGCCTCGGGATCAGCTCGTATGAGCTGGACCTGTTCGGTCGTGTGCGCAGCCTGAGTGAAGAAGCACTGCAGAAGTACTTCGCCACTGAAGAAGCGCGGCGCAGCACCCAGATCAGCCTGGTGGCCAGCGTGGCCAACGCCTACCTGACCTGGCAGGCCGACAAGGAACTGCTCAAGCTGACCCAGGACACCCTCGGCGCGTTCGAGCAGAGCTACAAGCTGACCTCGCGCAGCAATGAAGTCGGCGTGGCCTCGGCCCTCGACCTCAGCCAGGCGCGCACCTCGGTGGAAAACGCCCGTGTGCAACTGGCGCGCTACACCCGCCAGGTGGCCCAGGACGAAAACAGCCTGACCCTGCTGCTGGGCACCGGCTTGCCGGCAAACATCACCAGCAAGCCGCTGTCGGATGACCTGCTCAGCGAAGTGCCTGCCGGGTTGCCATCGGACCTGCTGCAACGTCGTCCCGACATTGTGCAGGCCGAGTACAACCTCAAGGCGGCCAACGCCAATATCGGCGCAGCCCGCGCGGCGTTCTTCCCGAGCATCAGCCTGACCGCGAGTGCCGGCACTGCCAGCCCGACCCTGGGCGGCCTGTTCAAAGGCGGCTCGGGGACCTGGTCGTTTGCCCCGCAGATCAACATCCCGATCTTCAACGCCGGTAGCCTGCGCGCAAGCCTGGACTACTCGAAGATCCAGAAAGAGATCAACGTGGCCAACTACGAGAAGGCGATCCAGACCGGCTTCCAGGAAGTTTCCGACGGCCTCGCCGCGCGTGAAACCTACAAGCAGCAGTTGGATGCCCAACGTGGCTTCGTCGCCGCCAACCAGGATTACTACCGCCTGGCCGAGCGTCGCTACCGCATCGGTGTCGACAGCAACCTGACCTTCCTCGACGCCCAGCGCCAACTGTTCAGTGCCCAGCAATCGCTGATCACCGACCGCCTGGCGCAACTGAACAGCGAGGTCAACCTGTACAAGGCCCTCGGCGGTGGCTGGAACGAGCAGACCGCGAAGAACGAGCCGTTGAAAGAACAAGCACCGCCGCTGAAGTTGTTCTGACAGTGCGGGTGTAGATAAAACCGCTTCCCTTACCGGAAGCGGTTTTTTTATGCCTGTTCACTGCTCAACGGTGCTTTTCTGTGGGAGCTGGCTTGCCTGCGATGCAGGCACCTCGGTACATCAGTGACACCCATTCGATGCAATCGCAGGCAAGCCAGCTCCTACAGAAAAGCCGCGTGTTTTTTGCTCGGTTGCCCATCTCGCTCCAACCCCACCGATCCGCCTATCCCCGGTCGTGCACCTTGCGCTCCCTTCAACCTTTCAGGGTAAAATTGGTAACAGATTCTTACAGACCACAGAGGGAGCTTGTCGTAATGATCGTAGGAATCGACTTGGGGACCACCAACAGTCTCGCGGCAGTCTGGCGGGGTGATGCCACTGAATTGGTGCCCAACGCCCTGGGCCAGATGCTCACCCCCAGCGTGGTCGGGCTGGATGACCAAGGCCGCGTGCTGGTCGGCCAGGCCGCCAAAGAACGGCTGCACACGCACCCGCACCTGACCACGTCGCTGTTCAAGCGCTACATGGGCAGTGCCACCGAAGTGCGCCTGGGCGACCGTTCGTTCCGTCCTGAAGAACTCTCGGCACTGGTGCTCAAGAGTCTCAAGGAAGACATCGAGCGCACCTACGGCCATACCGTCACCGAAGCCGTGATCAGCGTGCCCGCCTACTTCAGCGACGGCCAACGCAAGGCCACGCGCATCGCCGGTGAACTGGCGGGGCTCAACGTCGAGAAACTGATCAACGAGCCCACCGCGGCCGCCCTCGCCTACGGCTTGCACCAGCGCGACAAGGAAACCTCGTTCCTGGTGTTCGACCTCGGTGGCGGCACCTTCGACGTGTCGATCATCGAGCTGTTCGACGGCGTGATGGAAGTGCGCGCCAGCGCCGGCGACAACTTCCTCGGCGGCGAAGACTTCGATACGCTGCTGCTCGAACACTTTGTCGACAGCCAGCGCAACGCCCAGGGTTTCCCGCCCACCAGCAGCGTCTTGCAAGCCCTGCGCCGCGAGGCCGAGCGCGTGCGCAAGGCCCTGGGACAGGACGACAGCGCCGACTTCAGCCTGCGCGTCGACGGCCAGCAATGGGTCACGACCATCACCCAACAGGAGCTGGCCAAGCTCTACACGCCGCTGCTCGAACGCCTGCGCGCGCCGATCGAACGGGCCCTGCGCGATGCGCGGATTCGCGTTGGCGACCTCGATGAAATCCTGCTGGTCGGCGGTACCACGCGCATGCCGCTGGTGCGCAAACTCGCCGCCGGCCTGTTCGGGCGCTTCCCGTCCATCAGCCTCGACCCCGATCAGGTGGTCGCCCACGGCGCCGCGATCCAGGCCGCGCTGAAGGCACGCTCGGCCGCCCTCGAAGAAGTCGTGCTGACTGACGTCTGCCCCTACACCCTTGGTATCGAGACCTCGAACCAGTACGGCAGCCACATCGAAAGCGGCCACTACCTGCCGTTGATCGAACGCAACAGCAGCGTGCCGGTGAGCCGGGTCAAAAGTGTGTTCACCCTGTACGACGACCAGACCCGCGTACTGTTGAAGATTTACCAGGGCGAAAGCCGCCTGGTCAAAGACAACATCGAGCTGGGCCAGCTGGAAATTGCCGTGCCCAAGCGCAAGGCCGGTGAAGTCTCGCTGGACGTGCGTTTCACCTACGACAACAACGGCCTGCTGGAAGCCCAGGTGAAGATCCCGCTGACCGGCGAGCAACACTCGCTGGTGATCGAGAACAACCCCGGCGTACTGAACCCGCAGGAGATCCAGCAGCGCCTGCAAGCCTTGGCAGAGTTGAAGGTTCATCCCCGCGACCAGCAGGTCAACACCGTGCTCGTCGCCCGCCTCGAACGCCTCTACCAGGAAAGCCTGGGTGAGTTGCGCGAGCAGCTCGGGCACTGGGCCGGGCAATTCCAGCAGGTGCTCGACACCCAGGACGAACGCCGTATACGCGAAGCGCGCAGTGAACTGACCCGGCAACTTGAGCAACTCGACAACGGGTTCTGGCGCTGAGGGAACACTCCATGGATTGTTGGACTGTGCTGCAACTGCCGGAAGATGCCGACGAGCGCACCATCAAGCGCACTTATGCGCGGCTGCTCAAAAGCTGCCGCCCGGACGAAGACGCCGAAGGCTTCCAGCGCCTGCGCGAGGCCTACGAAGAAGCCCTGAGTGAAGCGCGCTGGCGCGTCGATAACCAGGACGAGGACGAGGACCGGGTCGAGGCGCCTGTGGCCGAAGCCGCCTACGGCAACCTCAGCGACCTGGCCGAACTGATGGACGTTCGCCCGCTCAGCCCTGCCCCCTTCGAGGCGCCGGCGCCGAACCCGGCCCAGGCGCTGCTCAGCGGCCTCAGCGTGCATAACCTCGACGAGCGCTGGGCCCAGGCCCGCCAACAAGGCTGCGCCGACGCCTTCCAGGCCCTCTTGCTGCGCCATTGTTTCGATGCCCCGGGCGAGCGCAGCGCCATCGCCAGTTGGGCAGTGCAGCACCTGGAATGGCTGACGCCGTGGCAGCAGGTGGCGATGACCCCCTGGCAATACGAAGCGCTGACCAGCGAGCTGCTGCAGGATTACCGCCGCACCTTGCAGGAACTGCTCGAGCAAAAGGCCGAGCGTGAGTTCATCACCCGGCTCACCCACTACAACAACCAGCCCTGGCTGCGGGTCTTTGACCTGCAGCAACAGTGGCAACGTATCGTCCTGCACCTGCTCCACGACACCCAATGGAGCGTGCCGCTGTTTGAACGGGTGTGCCAGGCGTTCGGCTGGGACGACCAGAAAGGCGTGTACCCGGAACCCGCCTGGATATGGCGCCAACTGGTGTCCCGCTGCGAGCAGGAAAGCTTCTACGCCAACCTGCTCGACAAAGCCCAGGACAAGCGGCGCAACTCGGCCGATGCGCTGGCCGCGCGCCTGCTGCTGACGCCGATGTCGGCCACGCAACAAAAACGCCTGACCGACACCTTCGGCGAAAACGACTGGCAGGCCTGCCAACACCTGGCCGAAACGCTCACCTGGCGCTACCCGCAACTGCTCGAGCGCTTGCCCCACAAACAACTGTTTTTCTGGCGCAAGTTCGTGCCCCGGCCCATCTACACCCAGGTGTTTATCCGGCTGTGGGCCGTGTTCACCCTGGGGTTCGGCCTGAGCATCGCGCACGACAAACCCGACAACCTGAACCTGATGTCGCTCGTGATCTTCATGCTGATGGCGTTCGTACCGGCCGCCATCGGTTTTCGCGTGACACAGCTGTGGGCCGGGATGAGTTCCACCTATCGGGTACCCGACCTGTGGCTGAGCCAGTACCTGATCCCCAAGCGAATCAACCCCAATGAATACTGGCTGGTGATACGCCACGGCGTGCCGCAGGCGATCATGCTGGTGGCCTGCGGGCTGATGCTCGGCGTGCTCGGCGCGCTCACCTATGCCGGCATGGTCCTGATCCACCTGTTGCACAAAAAACGCATCGGCTCCATGAGTCCTGCCTTCGCCGAAGGCTACCCGTGGCTGAATGGCTTGCACTGGGCGTTCTGGAGCCCGTTGCAAGCGGTGTTCCTGGTGGTGATGGTGGCGCTGATCGTTGCCGCCCAGCACTACCTGCCCAGCTTCCCCTGGACCCACTTCGACCTGCCCAAGCGCTGACCCTGACTGCCGGGCCCGACGGCCCGGCAACTTGCGTTCGATCATCGCCCACAACCCGCCCTCCCCCGATTGAATCGTCCCCGCACCGCCCCGCACCATGGCCGCCACCTGCATAACCCCAATAACAACAGGTCCGACACCATGAGCACTTTCCACCCGCGCCGGCTCTTGCTGGCCACCGCTGTCGCCAGTCTTGCGTTGCCTGCCGTCGCCGAAGAACATGGGTTTCTCGAAGACGCCAGCGCCAACCTCAACCTGCGCAATTTCTTCTTCAACCGCAATTACACCAACCCCACCAAGACCCAGGGCGGCGCGCAGGAGTGGACGCAAAGTTTCATCCTCGATGCCAAGTCCGGCTTTACCCAGGGCACGGTCGGTTTCGGCGTGGATGTGCTGGGCCTGTACTCGGTGAAGCTCGATGGCGGGCGCGGCACCGGCGGCACTCAATTATTGCCGCTGGATCATGACGGTCGCCCGGCGGACGAGTTCGGCCGCCTGGGCGTGGCGTTCAAGGCGCGGATATCGAAGACTGAGGTCAAGGTGGGCGAATGGATGCCGGTGCTGCCGATCCTGCGTTCGGACGATGGCCGCTCCCTGCCGCAAACCCTGCGCGGCGGGCAGATCACCTCCAGGGAAATCGATGGCCTGACCCTCTACGGCGGCCAGTTCCGCGCCAACAGCCCGCGCGACGACAGCAGCATGACCGACCTGTCGATGGTCGGTAAACCCGCCTTCACCTCCGACCGTTTCAACTTCCAGGGCGGCGAGTATGCGTTCAACGACAAGCGCACCCAGATCGGCCTGTGGAATGCCCAGCTCAAGGACATCTATAGCCAGCAGTTCGTCAACCTGATCCACAGCCAGCCCATCGGCGACTGGACGCTGGGGGCCAACCTCGGATTCTTCTACGGCAAGGACGACGGCAGCGCCCGCGCAGGCAACCTGGACAACAAGACCTGGTCCGGGCTGTTCTCCGCCAAGTACGGCGGCAACACCTTCTACGTCGGCCTGCAACGACTCACCGGCAACAGCGCCTGGATGCGCGTCAACGGCACCAGCGGCGGCACCCTGGCCAACGACAGCTACAACTCGAGCTACGACAACGCCGAGGAAAAATCCTGGCAGGTGCGCCATGACTACAACTTCGCCGCCCTCGGCGTCCCCGGCCTGACCCTGATGAACCGCTACATCAGCGGCAGCAACGTGCACACCGGCACCATCACCGACGGCAAGGAATGGGGCCGTGAAAGCGAAATCGGCTACACCGTGCAGAGCGGCGCCCTGCAAAACCTGACGGTACGCTGGCGCAACTCAAGCATGCGCCGGGACTACAGCAACAATGAATTCGACGAAAACCGGTTGATCGTCAGTTACCCGATAAGTCTGCTGTAAACCGCCGCCGGACTTGCTGTATGGTGCGCGCCTGCCGCTGCTGATCCACTCAGCAGCGGCTTCTATCCGGGCCCGCGCACACCATGAAATCCTTCGTCATCGCCTTCGCCCTCTGTGCCCTGGCCCTGAGCCTCAGCGGCTGCATTGGTGCGCCCATTCCCCTGACGCCGCAGACCGAACAGCGCCTGCAAGCCCAGGCACCGATCCGTTTCCTGCTGACCTTCGACGACGGCCCCAGTGCCTCGGGCTACAACAACCCCAGTCGTTCCGTGGTCGCCGACCTGGCGCACAACCCGGTGTTGCCGGGGATCAAGGCGGTGTTTTTCCTGCAGACCGAAGCGAGCCGTTCCGGCGGGAGCTCCCGCGGCCGCAAGACCATGGAGCGTGAGTACGCGGGCGGGCATATCCTGGCCTTTCACACGGCGACAGCGTTTCATACCAACCATCGCTGGCTGAATGACGCCGAGCTGGACAGCACCCTCGCCCAAGGTGCGGCCGACATTGCCGCGATCACCGGCACGCCGCCCGTGCTGGTGCGCCCACCGTTCTGGAACTACGACCGCCGCACGTTCGCCGCCTACCAGCGCCATGGCATGCAGGTGTTGCTCACCGACTTGAGTGCCAATGACGGCAAGATCTGGGGCTTCAACGGCAGCCCGCGCCGCCGCGCCAATCTGTATCGACAACTGTCGGTGGTGCGCGAACACATCGCGCTCGGCGAGCTACCGACAGTGGACGGGGTGATACCGGTGGTGGTGACCTTCCACGATATCAACCGCTACACCGCGCGGCACCTGCAGGAGTACCTGCAGATCCTGCTCGACAGCGCCCGCATCAATGGCATGCCGACGGCCGCCGAGCCGTTCTACACCGACACCGGCGCCCTGCAACGCGCCGCGCTGGCGCGTACGGTCAAGGATGTCAGCGAGCCCGTGCATCTGCCCGGCGTGTGGAATTGGGTGTGGGACGCCGACTCCCATTAAATCCAGGCCGCTCCCAAGGCACGCAACATCAAGACAAGTGTTTGACTGCCCTCTCCTCGGAACAACACTTCCCTGCCCACCACTCAAAGGAAAATCTGCCAGCAACGATCGAGCCTTACCATGACTATCTCTGCGTCCACGCCCGTAATGACGAATTACACCCACAGTCCATCGCCGACACCGCCAGAACCTTCCGTCCAGATCAAATACAAACGCCCTGACTCCGATGCCCTGACCCCTGCCTCCCGTCCGTCTCCGGAAATCGCCCTGGGACACAAAAGCTACGTTAACAGCGAGGTCCTGTTTCAGGACAAGAATGTGAAAATCTCCCAGGAGGTTGAATTCAGCGCCGAAAAAAACGGCGACGTCAGCACCATATTCAGTCAAATGGTGTTAGAAACCGGCAACCATGCAGACCGGGTGAACATCAAGCGCGCCCCCGATGGGAAGCTGCTCGCGACGGTCAACGGTAAAGCCTACAGCCTCGAGCTGCTCAATCGTCCCGAGCAGGGAATGGTCCAGCCCCTGTATATCAAGACCCACGGCGGCAACGATTCCGTGGTGGTGGCTCCAGACGTCACGACGCCCATAAAGATCGATTTGGGAGACGGTGACGACTACGCCCGCGGTGGTGGCGGCAACACCCAAATCAAGGGCGGCGCAGGCGACGACTTTATCGTGATGGGCAGGGGGCGTGGGGTCGCATCAGGCGGGGAAGGCAACGACACACTGATCGCGGGCAGTGGCAGCAGTGCGCTGTATGGCGACAATGGCGATGACCGCCTTCAGGCCATGCAGGGCCCTGCCCACCGAAAGGTGCATATGGACGGAGGGCGCGGCAACGACTTCATGATCGCCAAAAATGGCCACACCGTGATGCACGGTGGCGGTGGTGACAACCTGATGGTCAGCCATGGCAGTTCGGTCATTTACACCGGCAGGGGTAAAAACAACGTGAGGTCTTACCATGACAACACGGTGATCTACGCCAAACCTTCGGATAACGTGGTCCACTCGCCCAGCTCACGCAGGATTGATGTAACGCCCAGTGATGCCGGGAAAACTGCCTATAAGGTCGAGGGTTCCGCCGAGTTCAAACAGCGCGTCGAAGACGATCTGGAGCTATTGAGAATGTCGCCCATAGGCCAGCAGTCCTTGAAGAAAGAGGACGAACTGGCCGCGAGCAACAACGCGCCGGTCACACTGCGCGAGCTGGACACCCGGTATGACATGACCTACGGCTTCAACACCAAGGCCATCCAACAGCATCTTCAAGCCGGCGGCGCCGTCGAAGCCCTGAGCGAGTCACAGTTGGGTTATATCGTGGAGGGTAAAGCCGGAGAAAAAGCTGACCTGGGCACGATCAATTACAACCCGATGTATATGCATGACGACAGTTCCTCCCCGATCACCAGTCTCGCGCATGAAAGGGGACACGCCTTCGCGGGTGCCACAGGCCAAAATCTAAAGGGCGCAACCGCAGAACCCGATAATAACCAGGAAGGTGAACCCAACAGGGAGCGACAGGCGATCGGTCTGGAATCGGCAGTCCCCCCGGTTGATTTCGACGGCGACCCCAGCACCGCGAAAACCACCTCCAATCCACGGGCATTTACCGAAAACGGCCTGAAAGAAGAAATGGGGCTTCCATTGCGCAAGAGGGTCTACACCACGTAGGCGGCCTGAGCCGGCTCGACCGCCTCAGGCCCGGGCGGGTCCAGATGTCACCCCAGGCGTGGCGGGTGATCATTCCTGGAACTCACTGTTGAACTCGGTCAGGGCATTGAGGCTGCGGTCGACATGCGCACCACCCAGTACTTCGCGGCGCCCCTGCAGGCCATCGGCATAACGGTGTTTCTCACCCACAAAAACACTCACGACTGAACGTGATAAAGGCTCACCCCACTGTGGCAAACGCACTTGTTTTGGCGAGCGGGCTTGTTGTGGCGAGCGGGCTTGTTGTGGCGAGCGGGCTTGCCCCGCGTTGGGCTGCGCAGCAGCCCCAAATCCAGGCACTGAACAAACGCACTGACTGACTCACCCCCGCTTCGCCCCCCAACGCGCGGCAAGCCCGCTCACCACAGGCTTACCTGCAACACAGCTCCCGGGCTATGTCGAATGGCCGGCAAATTTTTGAATCAGATGAGTCGGCCCAGACACGATCAGCAGATCCCCCGGCAGTACCTGCGTACCCGGGGTGGCATGCTGAAAATCTTGACTGGCACGCTTCAACCCTACGACCGTCACGCCGAATTTTTCGCGGATTTGCCCATCGACCAGCGTGCTGTTGTGGCTCGACACGGGCGAATGAATCTTGGCGATGGCGAAACCGTCGTCGAACTCGATGAAATCAATCATCCGCCCGGTAATGAGGTGAGCCACACGCTCACCCATTTCCTTCTCTGGATAGACAACGTGGTGAGCGCCAATGCGTTGGGCTATCTGCCCGTGCTCGGCTGTTCGGGCCTTGACCCAGATATCCGGGATCCCCAGTTCGGTCAGCGTCATGATGGTCAACAGGCTGGCGGCCAGGTCGGTGCCGATGCCCACAATGGCATGGGCAAAGTCGGCAACGCCCAGTTGGCGTAACACCTGCTGGTTGGTGGAGTCGGCCTGCACCGCATGCGTCAGCAGGTCAGCCCACTCATGAACCGGTGCCGCGTCGCGGTCGATGCCCATGACGTCGTGCCCCAGCCGCATCAGCGATTGGGCCACGGAGCCGCCGAAGCGGCCCAGACCGATTACCACCACGCTGTCGCCCTTGGCAAATGAGAACTTCTCTGAAAATAGAAAGTTAGCCAACAATGGGATGCTCCTCTGGGTAACGGTAGGGCATACGGTGCTTGCCCAAGGCCAGTGACGCCGCCAGCGTGATAGTGCCCACCCGTCCGGCGAACATCAGCAGCGTCAACACCAGTTGGCTTGAGGTGGGTAGCTCGGCGGTGATACCGGTGGACAAGCCGACGGTACCAAACGCCGAGATGACTTCGAAGATGACCTGGTCTGTGGGCAACGCGGTTTCACGCAGGATAAAGAGCGTTGCCAACACGATCAGGGCGCTGCTCAGGACCAGCACGGTTATCGCTTGACGCTGGGCCGCAGCGCCGACTCGCCGGCCAAAGGCCTCGCAATCACTGTGCCCACGAATTTCAGCAATCACCAGCAAGACCAGGATCGCCACAGTACCGACTTTCACCCCGCCCGCAGTGCCTGCACTGCCGCCGCCGACGAACATCAGAAAGTAATGCACCGCCCAGCTTTCCGAGGTCAGTGCACCCATGTCGATCGAATTGAACCCGGCGGTACGCGCGGACACGGAAGCAAATGCTGCCGATAACACTTTATCGGTCACGGCCATCGGGCCAAGGGTGGTTGAATGGTCCCACTCGAACAGCAACAGCGTGATAAACCCGACCACCAGCAAGATCGCCGTGCCAGACAAGGTGAGCTTGGTATGCAGCGACCAGCGATGAGGATGGTTGAACCGGCTGCGCAGGTCATACAGCACGGGAAAGCCAATGCCGCCGATAATGATGGCGGCCATCACAGGCAACAGAATCCAGGTATCCGTGGCGTAATGCATCAGGCTGTCGGGATAAATCGAGAACCCTGCGTTGTTGAACGCCGATACCGCATGAAACAGGCCGCTCCAAGCCGCATCGGCCCATGACTGGCCATAGCCCCAATGCAACCTTAAAGTGAGCCACACGGTCGTGATGAGCTCCAAGGCGAACGTCACCACCAGCACCAGTTTGGCCACGCCAGCAATGTCGCCCACCCCCAATGAGCGCGACTCCAACTGTGCGACCATCTTGGTGCGCAGGCGCAACCGGCTGTTAACCATGAGGCCAAGCAGGGTCGCCACCGTCATGATGCCGAAACCGCCAAGCTGGAACAGCAGCAGAATCACCGACTGGCCGAAGGTCGACCAGTACGTACCCGTATCCACCACCACCAACCCGGTCACGCAGACGGCCGATACCGCCGTAAAGAAGGCCGTCGCCCACGGGACGGCGCCCCCCTCGGCATGGGAAATCGGCTGCATCAGAATGAAGGTTCCGACCCCTATCGCGGCCAGGAACACCAAGGCGACAACCCTGGCGGGATGCAGCAGTAATTTCATTAGGGCCGGGGCTCAGGTCGGATAGGAAGATCCGTAGCGCAGGATAAACACGACGCCCCTTAGGAGCTGTAGGAATAAGCCGCTACTCCCCGTCAGCATAGCTGAAACACTCAACCTCCCATTTTACCGCCCCCCGCTGCGTCGCGGAGTCTGTGTTCAGGCCTGATCCCGCGACTCGACACCCAGTTCATCCCACACCGACTCAGCCAGGTGGAACGTCGCGTTCGCCGCCGGTATGCCGCAGTAAATCGCGCTCTGCATCAGCACTTCCTTGATCTCGGCGCGGGTCACGCCATTGCTGGCCGCGGCGCGCAGGTGCAGCTTGAGTTCTTCGCTGCGGTTCATGCCGATCAGCATGGCGATGGTGATCAGGCTGCGGGTGTGCCGGGGCAGGCCCGGGCGGGTCCAGATGTCACCCCAGGCGTGGCGGGTGATCATTTCCTGGAACTCACTGTTGAACTCGGTCAGGGCATTGAGGCTGCGGTCGACGTGCGCATCACCCAGGACCTCGCGGCGCACCTGCAGGCCATCGGTATAACGTTGTTTCTCATCCACAAAAAATACTCCCGACTGAATGTGATAAAAACTCGCCCACTGTGGCAAACACACCTACCGTAGCCAGCACACTTGTCTTGCTGAGCAGGCTTGTTTTGCTGAGCCGACTTATTGTGGCTAATGGGCTTGTTGTGGCTAGTGGGCTTGTTGTGGCGAGCGGGCTTGCCCCGCGTTGGGCTGCGCAGCAGCCCCAAAACCTGCGACAAGGTCCATCGAAAAAAACGCACTGACTGACCCCAGCTCGCTTCGCCCCCCAACGCCCCGCTCACCACAGGTTCAATGCGCCAGCAGAAACTCCAGCACCCGCCCACTGAACGCCCCACCCGCCTGCACATTGGACAGGTGCGCAGCATAGAACTCGGCGTATTCGGCGCCCTGCACATGGCTCTGGATAAAGTGGCTGCCGGCCGGTGGCGTGACGGCATCTTCGGTGCCGGCAATCGCCAGGGTCGGCAGTTTGATCAAGGCCAGTTGCTCGCGGAAATCGGCGTCGCGCACCGCCGCACAATTGGCCGCGTAGCCTTCGGGCGAGGTCGCCGCGAGCATGTCGGTGATCTGCTGGGCCTGGTGCGGGTTGGCCGCAGCGAAATCGGCGGTGAACCAGCGCGCAATCGATGCATCGCGCAACGCTACCATCGCCGCCGCGCCATCGCGCAGGACCATCTCGATACGCGGGTTCCAGATGTCCGGCGTGCCGATCTTGGCGGCGGTGTTACACACCACCAGGCGCTGCAGGCGCTCGCCGGCATGAATGCCGAGCCATTGGCCGATCAAGCCGCCCATCGACAGCCCACAGAAATGCGCCCGCTGGATATCCAGCGCATCCAGCAGCGCAATCACGTCGCGCCCCAGTTGCTCGATGCTGTAGGGCCCCTCGGTGACCAGGGATTTGCCATGGCCACGGGTATCGAAACGCAACACGCGAAAATGCCTGGTGAAAGCCGGGATCTGGATGTCCCACATGTGCAGGTCAGTGCCCAGCGAGTTGGACAGCACCAACACGGGTGCCTCCGCAGGTCCATCCAGTTGGTAATGCAGTTCGCCCTCGGCGAGTTGTACAAAAGCCACAGCGTTCTCCTCAGGCGGTCAAGGCAAAATGTTCGGTGACGGCGCGGGTCACCCAGGTGTGCGCCTGGCCCAGGTAGTGGGCCGGGTCGAGCAGGCGGTCGAGTTCAGCGGCGGACAGTTCGTGGGTGATTTGCGGCTCGTCCGCCAGCACCGCACGCAAGTGACGCCCCTCGGCGACAGCGCGTTTACAGCATTGCTCGAGCAGATGGTGGGCGGTCTCGCGCCCCAGGCGTTGGGCGAGCACGATGCTCACGGCTTCGGCCAGCACCAGGCCCTGGGTCAGGTCGAGGTTCTGCGCCATGCGCTCAGGATTGACCTCCAACCCCTCGCTCACCAGCAAGGCCTGGTGCAGCGCTCCTGAGACCAACCGGCAAATCTCCGGCAGGGTTTCCCACTCGGCGTGCCACAGGCCCAGGCTGCGCTCGTGTTCCTGGGGCATGGCGCTGAACAGTGTCGCCACCAGGCCAGGTACGCGAGTCGCCGCGCTGATCAGTACGGCGGCGCCCACCGGGTTGCGTTTGTGCGGCATGGTCGAGGAACCGCCCTTGCCCGGCGCCGACGGCTCGAAGACTTCCGCCGCCTCGGTCTGCATCAGCAGGCTGATATCACGCCCCAGCTTGCCGAGGCTGCCGGCGATCAGGCCGAGCACACTGGCAAACTCCACCAAACGATCGCGCTGGGTATGCCAGGGTTGTTCGGGCAGGCCCAGCTGCAATTCGGCAGCCAAGGCCTCGGCCACCGGCATCGCCTGTTCACCGAGCGCCGCCAAGGTGCCGGACGCACCGCCAAATTGCAGCACCAGCAGACGCGGTTTCAGCTCGGCGAGACGTTGCCGACTGCGCGTCACTGCCCCCAGCCAACCGGCGATTTTCATCCCCAACGTGACCGGTGTCGCGTGCTGCAACCAGGTACGCCCAGCTAGCGGCACGCCGGCATAACGCTGCGCCTGCGCGGCCAGCACGCCGCCCAGTTGCGCCAGGTCAGCTTCGATCAACGCCAGCGCCTGGCGTATTTGCAGGACCAGGCCTGTGTCCATCACGTCCTGGCTGGTCGCGCCCAGATGCACATAACGCTCGGCGCCGGCATCCTCACTGGCGATCAACTTGCCCAGCGCCTTCACCAACGGAATGGCCGAATTCCCCGCCGTGGCAATCGCCACGCCGAGGGCGTCCACGTCGTACCGCGACGCCAGGCAGGCCTGGGCAATCGGGGCAACGGCGGCGTGCGGAATCAAGCCGACCCGCGCTTCGGCACGGGCCAGGCCCGCTTCGAAATCGAGCATGCCCTGCAGGCGCCCCTGGTCGCAGAACACCTCGGCCATGCTGTCAGCGGTGAAGTAGGCGTCGAACAATTGATTGCTCGTGCGCAGCGTCATAACGGTCCCTTACAAATCGTGGTGCAAATACGCCGCCTGTTTCGGCAGGCGCAAGCTGAACAGGAAGGCCACCGCCATCATGCCGGTGACATACCAATAGAAGGTGTTTTCCATGCCCATGGATTTGAGCCCCAGGGCCACGTATTCCGCCGAACCGCCGAAGATCGCGTTGGCCACCGCATAGGCCAGGCCCACGCCGAGGGCGCGCACTTGTGGCGGGAACATTTCGGCTTTCACCAGGCCGCTGATCGAGGTGTAGAAGCTCACGATGGCCAGGGCCAGGGTGATCAGCACAAAGGCCAGGAACGGGCTGCTGACGGTTTTCAGGCTGAGCAGGATCGGCACCGTGCACAGCGTGCCCAGCGCGCCGAACCACAGCATCGAGTTGCGGCGACCGATCTTGTCGGCCAGCATGCCGAACAGCGGCTGCATGCACATGTAGAGGAACAGCGCGCCGGTCATGATGTAGCTGGCAGTCTTGGCGTGCATCCCGGCGGTGTTCACCAGGTACTTCTGCATGTAGGTGGTAAAGGTGTAGAAAATCAGCGAGCCGCCGGCGGTGTAGCCAAGCACGGTGATAAACGCAGCCTTGTGGTCACGGAACAGCGCGGCGATGCTGCCGGCGTCCTTGTCCTGGCGGGTTTCCTTGCTGGTGGTTTCCTTGAGGGTGCGACGCAGCAGCAGGGAGATCACGGCTGCAACTGCGCCGATCACGAACGGAATCCGCCAGCCCCACGCCCGCAGTTCGTCTTCGCTGAGCAGTTGCTGCAGGATCACCACCACCAGCACTGCCAGCAGTTGCCCGCCGATCAGCGTCACGTATTGGAACGAGGCAAAGAAGCCACGTTGGCCCTTGAGCGCGACTTCACTCATGTAGGTCGCGGTGGTGCCGTATTCGCCGCCGACCGACAAGCCCTGGAACAACCGCGCCACCAGCAGCAACGCCGGCGCCCAGGCGCCGATGTCTTTGTAGGTGGGCAGGAAGGCGATCACCAGCGAGCCGGCGCACATCATCAGCACCGAGATCATCATCGAATTCTTGCGACCATGCTTGTCGGCCACCCGGCCAAACAGCCAGCCGCCGATAGGTCGCATCAGGAAGCCGGCGGCAAAGACGCCAGCGGTGTTGAGCAGTTGGACCGTGGGGTCGTCCGACGGGAAAAACGCCGGGGCAAAGTAGATGGCGCAGAAGGCATAGACGTAGAAGTCGAACCATTCGACGAGGTTGCCGGAAGACGCACCGACGATCGCAAAAATCCGTTTGCTGCGTTCTTCTCCGGTGTAGTGGCTGGTTTTTGTTGTCATGTTTTTTCACTCAGTGGGAACGGTTATAGCCTAGACATACTTTGCAACAACCATGTTCCGCAAGCAGACTTTTGCACAGCAGTTGCCTGAACCGGCCTCATCGCCGGCAAGCCCGGCGCCCACATGTGGAACGCATCCCCCTGTGGGAGCTGGCTTGCCGGCGAAAAATCTTCAGCCAACTCAATAATCAAAAAACACGGTCTCTTCGTCTGTGCCTTGCAAAATCACATTCCACTGATACACACCCGCCCCATCCGCCTTGGCGATCAGCGTGCGCCGCCGCTCCTGGGGCACACACGCCAGCAGCGCGTCATCGCCGTTCAGCGCCTCGCCGTCAAAGTAAATCCGCGTCAGCAGGTGCTTCACCAGCCCACGCGCGAATACCAGCACCACCAAATGCGGCGCCTGGGTCGTGCCCTTCAAGCCCGGAACGGCACCTGGCTTGATGGTGGTAAAACGAAACCGCCCTTCGGCATCCACCGGCACCCGGCCAAAGCCTTCAAAGTTGGGGTCGACAGCCTTGTCCTGCTCATCCTCGGGATGGTCGTACTTGCCGGCGGCATTCGCCTGCCAGACTTCCAGCATGGCGTCGTTGACGACATCGCCGTTGCCATCCACCACCTGTCCGCTGATCGCCACGCGCTCGCCGAGGGTGGCGGGCACGGTGAGGTCTTCGCGGTTCAGCCAGGTCAGGCCGATGTGGTAATACGGCCCGACGGTGTGGGACGTGGTCGCAGTGAGTGTCATCTCATTTCTCCATCGGCGTGGCGTCGCGGCCGCGCAGGACGATGTCCCAGCGGTAGCCGAGGGCATAGGAAGGAATGGTTTTTTCCAGGTCGAAGCGGGCGATCAGGCGCTGCTTGGCCGAGGTGTCCGGCACGCAGTTGTAGATCGGGTCGTACTCCAGCAGCGGGTCGCCGGGGAAATACATCTGTGTGACCAGGCGCGTCAGCACGCTCGGGCCGAACAGTGAAAAGTGGATATGCGCCGGGCGCCACGCATTGTGGTGGTTACCCCACGGGTAGGCGCCGGGCTTGATGGTCTGGAACTGGTACCAGCCTTCGGCGTCGGTGACGGTGCGGCCGGTGCCCGTGAAGTTCGGGTCCAGCGGCGCGTCGTGCAGGTCGCGCTTGTGGTTGTAGCGACCGGCGGCGTTGGCCTGCCAGATCTCCACGAGGATGCCCGGCACCGGTTGGCCGTTTTCATCCAGCACACGCCCGTGAATGATGATGCGCTCACCGAGCGGTTCGCCGGCGTGCTGGGCGGTGAGGTCGTTGTCCTGCGCATTGACGCGCTCGGCGCCGATGGTCGGGCCGGTGATTTCCGACAACGAATGGGGCAGAAACACCAAGGGCTTGGACGGCGAACGCAGGTTCGTCGACTGGTAGGCCGGGTGCAGGTAATCAGGTTGAGTGCCCGCTTGCGGGCGCCGGTAACCGGGCTTGTCACTCATGGAGCAATCCTCTCTTATTAGACGCGTTCAATCGCCAGGGCCAGGCCTTGGCCGACGCCGACACACATCGTCGCCAGGCCTTTGCTGCCGCCGGTTTTTTCCAGTTGATGCAGTGCCGTCAACACCAGCCGCGCACCGCTCATGCCCAGCGGATGGCCGAGGGCGATGGCGCCGCCGTTCGGGTTGACCTGCGGCGCGTCGTCGGCAATCCCCAATTCACGCAGCACGGCCAGGCCTTGGCTGGCGAAGGCTTCGTTGAGTTCGATCACGTCGAAGTCGCTGACCGCCAGGCCCAGGCGCTCCACCAGCTTGCGCACCGCCGGCACCGGGCCGATGCCCATCACGCGTGGTGCCACGCCGGCACTGGCCATGCCGAGCACCCGGGCGCGGGCCGTGAGGCCGTGTTTTTTCACGGCGTCGGCGGAGGCCAGGATCAGCGCCGCCGCGCCATCGTTCACGCCCGAGGCATTGCCGGCGGTGACGGTCTTGTCCGGGCCGTTGACCGGCTTGAGTTTGGCCAGGGCATCGAGGGTGGTGTCCCGTGGGTGTTCATCGTGCTCCACCACGGTCTCGCCTTTTTTGTGTGCAACGCGTACCGGCACGATTTCCTCGGCGAAGTACCCGGCAGCCTGGGCGGCAGCCGTGCGTTGCTGGCTACGCAGTGCGAACGCATCCTGGTCGGCGCGGGACACGTTGAAGTCGTCGGCGACGTTGTCGGCGGTCTGCGGCATTGCATCCACGCCGTACTGGGCTTTCATCAACGGGTTGATAAAACGCCAGCCAATGGTGGTGTCTTCGAGCTTCATGTTGCGCGAAAACGCCGCGTCGGCCTTGCCCATCACGAAGGGTGCACGGGACATCGACTCGACGCCCCCGGCAATCGCCAACTCCATTTCGCCGCTGGCGATTGCACGGAACGCGGTGCCGATCGCATCCATCCCCGAGGCACACAGGCGGTTCAGGGTCACGCCAGGGATGCTTTCCGGCAGGCCCGCCAGCAGCAGGGCCATGCGCGCGACGTTGCGATTGTCTTCACCGGCCTGGTTGGCGCAGCCGAGGAAGACTTCGTCGACCGCGTTCCAGTCCACCGAAGGGTTGCGCTCGATCAGTGCCTTGATCGGCAACGCGGCGAGGTCATCGGCGCGCACGGTAGACAGGCCACCGCCGAAACGGCCGATGGGGGTACGAATGGCGTCACAGATAAATACTTCGCGCATCAGGCTTCTCCGGGGGCTTGGCCATGGGCGGCGGCGGTACGTGCTTCGAGGTCACGCAAGGCGCTCAACTCGACGTCGGTGGGTTCCTCGGTGGTGCTGACCTGGTCGGCAAATCGAATCGCCCAACCGGTGGCGGCCACGACTTGTTCGCGGGTCACGCCAGGGTGCAGCGCGGTGACCACAAATTCATGGGTGCCCGCTTCCGGCTCCATGATGCACAGGTCGGTAATGATCCCTACAGGCCCAGCCCCTGGCAGGCCCAGGCGTTTGCGTGAATCGCCGCCTTCGCCGTGGCCGACCGAGGTGATGAAGTCCAGCTTGTCGACAAACGAACGCGACGACTGCTTGAGGATGATCAGCACGCTCTTGGCCGAACCTGCGATCTCCGGTGCGCCGCCGGCCCCCGGCAGCCGCACCTTGGGCTGGTGGTAATCGCCCACCACGGTGGTGTTGATGTTGCCAAAGCGGTCGACCTGGGCGGCGCCGAGAAAGCCGACGTCGATACGCCCGCCCTGCAGCCAATAACGAAAGATCTCACCGGTCGGCACCACCGTGTCGGCGGTCTCCGCCAGCTCGCCATCACCGATCGACAGCGGCAACACCGAAGGCTTGGCGCCAATCGGGCCGGACTCGTAGATCAGCACCACGTCGGGCGAGGAAGTCAGGCGCGCCAGGTTGGCGGCCTTGGACGGCAGGCCGATACCCACAAAGCAGACGGAGCCGTTCTTGAGGCGACGCGCGGCGGCGACGGTCATCATTTCATTGGTCGAGTAAGCCATTACTTGGCCTCCTGCACGGTGGCCAGCTTGGCCTGGAATTCACTGAAGTCGGCAGTGCCGTGGATGTATTCGTCGATCCAGGCGGTAAACGTCGCACGGTCGCGGGCAATCGGGTCCCACGCCTGATAGAAGCGGTTATCACGCTCGTTGTAACCATGCGCGTAGGAAGGATGCGCGCCGCCAGGCACATGGCACACCGCAGTCAGTGCCCACGTCGGCAACACGCAGCTGTTCATCGGCGCGTTGAGGTCATCGACAATTTCCTCGACGGTGACGATGCAGCGCTTGGCCGCCAGGGCCGCTTCCTTCTGCACCCCGAGAATGCCCCAGAGCAGCACGTTGCCCTTGCGGTCGGCCTTCTGTGCATGGATCACGGTGATGTCCGGGCGCACCGACGGCACCGCCGCCAGCACTTCGCCGGTGAACGGGCAGGTCACGGTCTTGATCAGCGGGTTGACCTTGGGCAGGTCGGAACCGGCGTAGGCACGCAGTACCGCGAACGGCAGGCCCGAGGCGCCGGCGACGTAGGCATTGGCCAGGTCGGCGTGGCTGTGTTCTTCGATTTCCAAGGGTTGCGGCCATTGCTTCTCGACCGCGTCACGCAGGCGGTGCAAGGAGCCCACGCCAGGGTTGCCGCCCCAGGAGAAAATCAACTTGCGCGCACAGCCGGCGCCGATCAACTGGTCGTAGATCAGGTCAGGCGTCATACGCACCAGCGTCAGGTCTTTCTTGCCCTGACGAATGATTTCATGACCCGCTGCCGTAGGGATCAGGTGGGTGAAGCCTTCCAGTGCGACGGTATCGCCGTCGTTCACGAATTGCTTCACCGCGTCGCGCAGCGCAAGAATTTCAGCCATGGGGTTCGGGCTCCCGGTGTGGATCGAAAAAGGCGCTGAGGTGGCGCCGAAGTGCTTGAAGATTAAGCCGGGTAAATGGGCTGAACAATCCGATAATCGACTCAGTGTTCGATTATCGAACGGATTGTTGTCTAGCTAATCTTCTCGTCGACACGCCATCAGAAGCGCCCCACCCCTGCAGGAGCGGGCTTGCCAGCGACCGCATCACCGCGCTCAATGATTGACCGAGGCGCCCGCATCACCGGCAAGCCCGCCCCTGCAACGGCGGGTCAGGTGGCGTCGGCGTGGCTGACCATGCCTTTGATGACCACGGCTGCCGTAGCCAGCGCCGCCGGGATTACCAGCGCGGTCAGCACCTGCTCGAAGTTCCAGCCCAGGCCCAGCAAGGTGGCGCCCATCCACGCGCCGAGGATCGCACCGAAGCGGCCGATGCCGAGCATCCACGACACACCGGTGGCACGCCCCTGCGTCGGGTAGAAACGGGCCGCCAGGGACGGCATCGCCGATTGCGCACCGTTGACGCACATCCCGGCGATCAGCACCAAAGTCGCCAATAAGGTGATATTGCCCAGGCTTTGCCCCACCGCGTAGGCAAACACCCCGGCCAGCAGGTAGAAAGTGCCGATAACCTTGTGGGGGTTGAACCGGTCCATCGCCCACCCTACCCCGACTGCACTCAACACCCCGCCAAACTGGAACAACGCGCCGATAAACGCGGCCTGCTCCAGGCTGGCGCCGCTGTCACGCATCAGGGTCGGTAACCAGCTGGTCAGCAGGTACACGATCACCAGGCCCATGAAGTAGGTCAGCCACAGCAGCAAGGTGCCGGCGCTGTAAGTGCCGGAGAAGATCACCGCAAACACGTTGCGCGCCTTGACGGTTTTCTGCTCCGGCACGCTGAAGTGGGTAGCCTGGGCGACGATGGTCGGCTCGATGGGTGACAGGGTTTTACGCACCTTGTCGGTCCCACGGTTGCGCACCACCAGGTAGCGCGCCGACTCCGGCAACCACAGCACCAGCACCCCCACGAGAATCAGTGGCAGGATGCCGCCGATCATCAACAACGCGTGCCAGCCAAACGCCGGGATCAGCTTGGCCGAGATAAACCCGCCACCCGCCATGCCGAGGTTGAAGCCGCAGAACATGCTGGTCACCAGCAGCGACTTGTGGCGTTCGGGGGTGTACTCCGACAGCAACGTCGTCGCGTTCGGCATGCCGGCGCCCAGGCCCAGCCCGGTAAGGAAGCGCAGCACCAGCAATTGGTCGACATTGCTGCTGTAGGCCGAGGCCAGGCTGAATGCGCCAAACACCAACACCGCGCCGACCAGCACGACCTTGCGCCCGAACCGGTCAGCCAGCGGCCCCGATCCCAGGGCACCGAAGACCATGCCGATCAACGCGGCGCTCATCACCGGGCCGAGGCTGGCGCGATCAATGCCCCAGTCCTGGGACAGCGCGGGCGCGATAAAGCCCATGGCCGCGGTATCGAGGCCATCGAGGAACACGATGAGGAAACACAGGATAACCACGCGCCACTGGTAGCGTGACAGCGGCTGGGCGTTGATAAAGGACTGGACGTCCAGCGTGGTACCGACAGAAGGCTGATTCATTATTTTTATTCCACACCGATGGCGGGCTGACGGCCTGGGGTCGTCGTTATTATTGGGCGGCGCTCAGAGCGCTGCCGCACAGTAATAAGCCAGGGGAAACATCGTCAATTGATCAAACCGGGATCTGTGCGGTCACCGAACAGTTAGGCAAACAGCTGCGCGCTCAGATCCCGACTCGCACTCAGCATGCTCGGCAGAAACCGCTGCTCCAGCTCGCTGCGGCTGACCCGCCCGGCGTGGGTACTGACATTGAGCGCAGCCAGCACCTGGCCGGACGCGTCATACACCGGCACGGCGATGGAGCGCAGGCCTTGCTCCAATTCCTGATCGACGATGCACCAGCCCTGCTGACGCACTTGTTGCAGGCATTCGAACAAGGCTTCGGGGGTGGTCAGCGTACGGCTGGTCTTGGTTTGCAGGTCGGCATGGTCGAGGTAATCCTGCAGGGAGGCATCGTCCAGCGCCGCCAGCAGGATGCGGCCCATGGAGGTGCAATAGGCCGGCAAGCGCCCGCCCACCGACAAGTCCACCGAGATCAGGCGCTGGGTGGTGGCCGAACGCGCGATGTAGAGGATGTCGTCCCCTTCGAGGGTGGCCATGTTGCAGGCTTCGTGGAGCTGCTCGCTCATGCGATCCAGGTAAGGCTGGGCCGACACCGCCAGTGGCGTGGATGACAGGTAGGCATGGCCGAGGGTCAGGACCTTGGGCAGCAGCGAATAGGTGCGCCCGTCGGTGGTGGCGTAGCCCAGCTTGATCAATGTGTGCAGGCAACGGCGCACGGCGGCGCGAGGGATTTCCGTGCGATGGCTGATCTGGGCGATGGTGAGGTGACGCTTGCGTTCCTGGAACGCCTGCACCACGGCCAGGCCACGGGCCAGGGAGGTCATGAAGTCCGGATCACCGGTAAAGGCCTGGATACGCTTGGCCGGTGAGGCAACGATCGGCGGCGCCACTGAGGCGAAAGCGTTGCGCAATTGATCGTTCATGTCGGGATCCTTTCTCTTATTGTCAACCGCAAGGGGGTTTGACTGCTATTACAAGCCGCGCCGGCCGGGATGCACAAGGCACGACCGGGAACATTGGGCGATTATCGGACGCTCATTCGATAATCGCAATTTTGCATAACCGTGGACGGGTCCGCCCACCAACCAACTAAAGTTAGGGCGGGGTTTTAACGTCCGAAGTGGGGTGGATTTTATGACGCCAACTTTTATGCAAACACTGACGCGCTCGTGTAACAAAACGCTCACACAAAGTTGACGCTTTTTAACTTTATGCCGATAGTGTTATTCAAATGCGCCGCTATAATGCACCCTGTATGCAGGTCCGCCCGGTTTCACTGTCGGGACGGGAGCTGGCCAGATGATGCAGATGCCGTGCATTGTTGATCGCAACTACCTGCCTCGAATGTCAGCAATAATCCATGGCCGTTCGTGCCTGTTTCAAGTTCAACGCTGCAACGGTTTAACTTGAAAGAGCCCGAGGGCGACATTCAGGCACCGTGCTGCAATGTAATTACTCAACTCAATTAGGTAACGATGTGACGAAAGACGAACTGCGCGCGGAACTTGAGCGCCAGGAGCAACGTTACAAGGACGTTTACGGCGGGGAAATCACCACCTACGCCGCCCAGCCTGAACCTGAACGCAAACCATGGCGCAAACGAGCCAGCCTGCTCGACCAGGCATTTGCCCAGGAAATCCAAAAGATTGAACAGGAACTCAAAGCCGAAGAGCCATAAGCGCTTCGGTTTGAGCCACGGGTCACGCCAGGCTGCTGGCACATAGCTAGCAGCCGGCTATCTGGCATCCCACTGCCGCGAGCGAAATTTCATACAAATGTTTCAGGCATGCGGTTTTTGCCAAAAAACTCGGCCCCTGGCACCCTCCGCGTTATAAATCAAAGACTTGCCAACCCCCCGAAAACCCTGGGATGGGCGCCTTTTGCCGCGGCTTTTTCAATGAAGATTGTTACCGATGAGCAGCTAGTGCATCGATTACTGAGGTTTTCTGGCATAATCGCGCCCCCTTACGACCGGGTCAGAAAACCTTCATGATCGATTTATTCAGCGGACTGGATGCTTGGGTTCTAGTGAGCCTGTTGCTCGCCCTGGCCTTTGTCCTCGCCTTCGAGTTCATCAATGGCTTTCATGACACCGCTAACGCGGTGGCCACAGTCATCTATACCAAAGCCATGCCGCCGCACCTGGCCGTGTTCTTCTCCGGGGTGTTCAACTTCCTCGGCGTGTTGCTCGGTGGTGTCGGTGTCGCCTACGCCATCGTGCACTTGCTGCCGGTGGAGTTGCTGATCAATGTGAATACCGGCCATGGCCTGGCAATGGTCTTCTCTTTATTGGCGGCGGCGATCACCTGGAACCTGGGCACCTGGTACTTCGGGATCCCCGCTTCCAGCTCCCACACCCTGATCGGCTCGATCCTCGGTGTCGGCCTGGCCAACGCGCTGATCAACGACATCCCCTTGGCTGACGGTGTGAACTGGCAGAAAGCGATCGATATCGGCGCATCCCTGGTGTTCTCGCCGATGGCCGGTTTCCTCGTTGCCGCCCTGGTGCTGATTGCGCTGAAGTGGTGGCGCCCGCTGTCGAAGATGCACAAGACCCCGGACCAGCGTCGCAAGCTCGACGACAAGAAACACCCGCCGTTCTGGAACCGCCTGGTGCTGGTGATTTCCGCCATGGCCGTAAGCTTCGTGCACGGTTCCAACGATGGCCAGAAAGGCATCGGCCTGATCATGCTGGTGCTGATCGGCATCGTGCCGGCGCAATTCGTTCTCGACCTCGGTAGCACCACTTACCAGATCGAACGTACCCGCGACGCGACGGTGCATTTGAGTCAGTTCTACCAGCGCAATCAAGACACCCTCGGCGAGTTCCTGGCCCTGGGTAAAAGCGTGCAGAACGACCTGCCTGGCAAGTTCCAGTGCAATCCGCAGCAGACCGAGCCGACCATCAACGCGCTGGTCAATACCTTGAAAGGTGTTTCCGATTACCATTCGTTGACTGCCGATCACCGCATTGAAGTACGCCGGTATTTGCTCTGCCTGGACGACACCGCGAAGAAAGTCGGCAAGCTGCCGAATCTGTCCGCACGTGACAAGGCCGACCTCGACAAGCTGCGCAAAGACCTGACCGCTACCACCGAATACGCACCGTTCTGGGTGATCCTGGCGGTCGCACTGGCCCTGGGCCTGGGCACCATGGTGGGTTGGAAGCGTGTGGTACTGACTATCGGCGAGAAGATCGGCAAGCAGGGCATGACCTATGCCCAGGGCATGTCGGCGCAGATCACCACCGCCAGCATGATTGGCCTGGCCAACATCTTCAGCCTGCCGGTATCGACCACCCACGTGCTGTCGTCGGGCGTGGCCGGGACCATGGTCGCGAACAAGAGCGGCCTGCAAGGCGGCACCGTGAAGACCATCCTGATGGCTTGGGTGTTGACCTTGCCGGCGACCGTGGGCCTGTCGGCCGGGCTGTTCTGGTTGGCCTCCAAGGCGCTGGGTAGCTGACAGGCTGCCCTCGGAACAAAAGGCGCGATCCTTGATTGGGATCGCGCCTTTTTTTTGTCTTGTGATAAAGCGCCTTGGATCAAGATCTACAACACGGTGCCCCAACAGCCGACCCGAATAGTGCGGAGGAACACGCTCAACTGTGGGAGCTTGGCTTGCCTGCGAAGGCATCGACTGGGTCTCACTGGAAGACCGAGTTGCCTGCATCGCAGGCAAGCCAGCTCCCACACAAAAGCGCGCACGCTTTGAGCCTACTCACACAGCAACCCAAAAGCCGACCGCAGTGGTGCGGGGGAACACGCTCAACTGTGGGAGCTGGCTTGCCTGCGAAGGCATCGGCTGGGTCTCACTGGAAGACCGAGTTGCCTGCATCGCAGGCAAGCCAGCCCCCACACAAAAGCGCGCACGCTTTGGGTCTACTCACACAGCAACCCAAAAACCGACCGCAGTGGTGCGGGGGAACACGCTCAACTGTGGGAGCTGGCTTGCCTGCGAAGGCATCGACTGGGTCTCACGGGAAGACCGAGTTGCCTGCATCGCAGGCAAGCCGGCCCCCACACAAAAGCTAATCTGCAATAAACGCGGGGTCCATTTCAGCCATTCCCGCAATAGTGGACATGCCAAAAAACAAACAAAAAAAAGGGCGACCGAAGTCGCCCAAAATGCCTTGCGTGCTCATGTAATCCAGAAAGACTTACGGTTCTTTACGCTTATTAGCGTCCTTCCAGATAAAAATCCCGAATCCTACAAAAAACAGCACCATGAGGCTGACAGTCAGCACCCCGGCAAATACCACATTATCGATAAACATGACCGGCCTCCTGCACTTGCCCTGTTGCGATAGGGCTAAGTTAATGGAGAAGGCGGATTGGAAAATTGACGAGGATCAATGTCGCCCGCGACGGGGCGTAAAGAAGGGCAATAACTGACCTGCATCAACGGATGCAGGTTGTTTCAACGCTTTTTCGGTTTGTTCTTCAGTTTTTTCTTGGCTTTTCCCAGCGGCATGGCCTGCTCAAACGCTTGGCGCACTTCATTCAGGCGCTTGTCATTGAGGTCATGCACACGCTTGGCACGTTCGGCGTTCAGGTCGATCAGCTTGTCGTCTTCACTCATGGCTTGGCTTACGTCGTGGCGGGAATCGCTCAATAATGCGGGCTCCAGCGCCTCACGGCAATTGAGCGGGCGACAAAATGCAGGCCTTCGCCCAAAATCGGCACTTCCCATCCACCCCAGGAGATGCGCTCACGTGGCACTGCACAAGGACCTTCCCCCGCTGCTGGCCCTGCGCGCCTTTGAAGCCGTGGCGCGGCACTTGAGTTTTATCAAGGCGGCAAGCGAGTTGTCGGTGACCCAGAGTGCACTCAGCCATCAGGTGCAAAAGTTGGAACAGCACCTGGGCAAACCGTTGTTTATCCGTCGCACCCGCGCGATCGATCTGACCACTGACGGCCAACAGTACTACGACGAAATCCGCCCGGCCCTCGACGCCATCGCCGCCGCGACCCGCACCCAAAAAACAGCGCCCAGCACCACCGTGCTGCGTGTCGGCCTGCTCGCCTCCTTTGCCACGCTGTGGCTGGCACCGCGCCTGGCCGGGTTTCTCAACCGCTACCCGCATATCCAGGTGGAGCTGTTACCGGCGATTCAACTGGCGGACGTGGCCGGCGCCGAGGTCGACCTGGCGATTCGCTATGGCAAAGGCGACTGGCCCGACGTGCAGGCCACGCGGCTGATGCCGGAAGTCATCTCCCCGGTGTGCAGCCCGACATTCAAAACGATGCATGACAGCCCACTGCTGATGGCCACCTCGCACCGCCCCTTCGAATGGACGGATTGGTCTGCGCACTACCACGTCGACCTCGTCCGCCACCCGCGCGTGATGCTGCATGACTACAACATCGTGGTCGAAGCGGCCGTGGCCGGCCAAGGCATCGCCATGGGCCGTCATCGCCTGATCCAGCGCAGGCTCCAGGACGGCAGCCTGGTGGAAGCCTTCGACTGGCCGCCGTATCACAGCGACATCGGCTACTGGCTGATCGCGCCGCCCGGCCCGGCCGGTGACGCCGCCGCGTGCTTCAGCGAATGGCTGCTGGAAGCCTGCCGCGACGCGTGAGTTTTTTCGATACGTCGGGTGAGATCTATCCGTTTGTCGCCGCCCTCCTCGGCCAACATGCTGGCACCTCTTAACCCAGGAGGATGGATCATGAGCGACTCCCTGCGCCAACGCGTGCAAGCCCTCGGCCTGACGCTGCCGACCCCGAGCCAACCGGCGGCCAACTACATCAACTATGTGATCAGCCAGAACCAACTGTTCGTCTCCGGGCAAATCCCGATGGTCGATGGCAAGCCCGCCTACGTCGGCCGCCTGGGCGAATCCCTCAGCGATGAAGAAGGCGCCCAGGCAGCCGAGCTGGCGGCGCTGGGCCTGCTGGGACAATTGAGCCATGCGCTGGGTGATGACCTGTCGCGCCTGGTGCGTATTTTGCGCCTGGGTGTATTCATTGCCAGCAGCGGCGATTTCCAGCGCCAGAGCGGGGTTGCCAACGGCGCCTCGAACCTGCTGGTCAATGCCCTCGGCGAAAAAGGTCGGCATGTGCGCACCGCCGTTGGCGTTTCCAGCCTGCCGGCCGGCGTGGCCGTGGAGGTTGACGCGATTTTCGAGCTGCAACCGTGAGCCCGCTCGACGTCCAGCAATTGCGCGACAGCACGCCCGGCTGCCAGTCGGGCATCGTGCATTTCAATCACGCCGGTGCCTCGCTGCCAAGCCAGGCGACCCTCGACGCGATTATCGATCAACTGCACCGCGAAGCCCGTGATGGCCCCATGGAAGCCGGCGAGCATGGCGCCGTGCTGGTGGAAAAAGCCCGCCGCGCCGCCGCGCAATTGCTCAACGCACCCGCCGCGTCGATCGCCTTCGCCAGCAGCGGCTCGGCCGCCTGGAGCCTGGCATTCCAGGCACTGGGCCCGTGGCAACCGGGTGATCGCATCCTGGTCGGCCGCCATGAATGGGGGGGCAACCTCGCCAGCATGGACCTGGCGGTGCAGGCCGGCGCGCGCGTGGAAGTCATCCCTTGCGATGCCTCCGGCGCGGTCTGCCCGCTGGCGCTGGAGTCGATGATCGATGCGCACGTCAGGCTGATCGACCTGACTTGGCTGCCGGCCAACGGTGGCCTGATCAACCCCGCCGAAGCCATCGGCGCCGTGGCCCGACGTCATGGCATTGCCTATTTCATCGACGCCGGCCAAGCCGTCGGCCAGGTGCCGGTGGATGTGCAGGCGCTGCAGTGCGATGTGCTCAAGTCCGCCGGGCGCAAGCACCTGCGCGGGCCGCGTGGTACCGCGCTGCTGTATGTGCGCCCGGACTTTTTACCGCGCCTGAATCCGGCCCAGCGCGATGTGTTTTCGGCGCCGTGGAGCGCAGGCGGTTTCGACCTGCGCAACGACGCCCGGCGCTTTGAAACCAGCGAAGTGTCGTTTGCCTTGTTGGCGGGGCTGGGCAACGCGTTGCAGGAGATGAATCGACTGGGGCTTGAGCAAGTGTGGGAACGGATCGCACACACCAGTGAGCGAATTCGCCAGGCCTTGCGTCAGATGCCGGGTATTTCCCTGCATGACCTGGGCACTGCGCAATCAGGGCTGATCGCCTTTAACCTGGACGGCTGGGACGCTTTCGAACTCAAGCGCCGCCTGGCCTTGAAGCGCATCAATATCGGTGCCAATGGCGTGGCCTACACGCCGTTGGACATGCAGGCGCGCGGGCTGGCCAGCATCGCGCGGATCTCCGTCAGCCCACTCAACAACGACGATGACATCGCGCAGTTGATGGCGGCATTGCAGGCGTTGCGCGACTAGACCTCGACGTCCACCCACAAGCCCTGGCGCGGCGCATCTTCGATCAGCGGCGCCACCGGCACGGTGTTGTCGGCATTGAGCAGGTCGCCGGGAATCGCCAGGTGCTGCTCCGGGTCTTCGTCGGCTTCGCGCCGGCGTTTTTGCTGCTCCTGCTGGCGGCGTTGCTCTTCACGCAGCAGAAAGGTCGACTGCTCGGCATCGCCCTTTTTCAGGTCGATCGTGCTTTCGTTGGAGCCCGCTTGTACTGGCACCACGGGCGGGATATCCGGCTTCTGGCGTACCGGGTCGAGTTGCGAAGTGACCGGCACAACGCTGACGGGCAGCATGGGTGGCAGCATAATAGTTATTCTCCTGATCAACAGGCTGTCGGCGGGCCGCGTGGCGACTTGAGAACGCACTCGCCAAGCTGTGACCCAGTCGACACTCGCAAGTGCCTGCCACCCGTCGATTCGGCTTCCGGACGCTGGCGCAAACGGAGTAGTTTTTGTCAGAGTCCTTGGGCGTGGGGCCTTGTTCCGTTAAGATAGTCGGCTTTTTCACGGCGGGAGTCAGGCAGCATGGCGCAGCAGTATCAACCGGGGCAACGCTGGATTAGTGACAGCGAAGCAGAGCTGGGGTTAGGCACCGTTCTGGCACAGGACGGCCGCTTGTTGACCGTGCTCTATCCGGCCACTGGCGACACCCGCCAGTATGCGCTACGGAATGCGCCCCTCACTCGCGTGAGGTTCTCGCCGGGGGACTCCATCACCCACTTCGAAGGCTGGAAAATGACCGTGCAGGAAGTCGACGACGTCGATGGCCTGCTGGTGTATCACGGCCTCAATGGGCAGAACGAGCAGGTCACCCTGCCGGAAACCCAACTCTCCAACTTCATCCAGTTCCGCCTGGCCAGCGACCGTCTGTTCGCCGGGCAGATCGACCCGCTGGCCTGGTTCTCGCTGCGCTACCACACCCTGGAACACACCAGCCGCCAACTACAGTCCTCGCTATGGGGCCTGGGCGGCGTGCGTGCGCAACCTATTGCGCACCAACTGCACATCGCCCGTGAAGTCGCTGACCGTATCGCGCCACGGGTATTGCTGGCGGACGAAGTGGGCCTGGGCAAGACCATCGAAGCCGGCCTGGTGATCCATCGCCAGCTGCTCTCGGGTCGCGCCAACCGTGTGTTGATCCTGGTGCCGGAAAACCTCCAGCACCAGTGGCTGGTGGAGATGCGCCGCCGCTTCAACCTGCAGGTTGCGCTGTTCGACGAAGAACGTTTCATCGAGAGCGATGCGACCAACCCGTTCGAAGACACCCAGTTGGCGCTGGTCGCCCTGGAGTGGCTGGTGGACGACGAGAAGGCCCAGGACGCGCTGTTCGCAGCCGGCTGGGACCTGCTGGTCGTCGACGAAGCCCACCACCTGGTGTGGCATGAAGACAAGGCCAGCGCCGAGTACGCGCTGGTCGAGCAACTGGCCGAGGTCATCCCGGGCGTGCTGCTGCTCACCGCGACCCCGGAACAGCTGGGCCAGGACAGCCACTTCGCGCGTCTGCGCCTGCTCGACCCGAACCGCTTCCACGACCTGCTGACCTTCCGCGCCGAGAGCGAGAACTATCGCCCGGTGGCCGAAGCCGTGCAGGAGCTGCTGGATAAAGGCCGCCTGTCGCCTGCCGCACACCAGACCATCCAGGGTTTCCTCGGTAACGAAGGTGAAGCGCTGCTGACCGCCGTCAACGATGGCGACACCGAGGCCAGCGCGCGCCTGGTGCGCGAGCTGCTCGACCGCCATGGCACCGGCCGCGTGCTGTTTCGCAACACCCGCGCCGCTGTGCAAGGCTTCCCGGAGCGCAAGCTGCACGCCTACCCGCTGCCGAACCCGGACGAATACCTCGAATTGCCGCTGGGCGAGCACGCCGAGCTGTACCCGGAAGTCAGCTTCCAGTCGCAGCCGGACATCGAAGAAGAAAACCGCTGGTGGCGCTTCGACCCACGGGTCGAGTGGCTGATCGACCAGCTGAAAATGCTCAAGCGCACCAAGGTCCTGGTGATCTGCGCCCACGCCGAAACCGCGATGGACCTGGAAGACGCGCTGCGCGTGCGCTCCGGCATCCCGGCCACGGTGTTCCACGAGGGCATGAACATCCTCGAGCGTGACCGTGCCGCCGCCTACTTCGCTGATGAAGAGTTCGGTGCACAAGTGCTGATCTGCTCGGAAATCGGCAGTGAAGGTCGCAACTTCCAGTTCTCCCACCACCTGGTGCTGTTCGACCTGCCGTCGCACCCCGACCTGCTGGAACAGCGGATCGGCCGTCTGGACCGGATCGGCCAGAAACATGTGATCGAACTGCACGTGCCCTACCTGGAAACCAGCCCGCAAGAGCGCCTGTTCCAGTGGTACAACGAAGCGCTGAACGCTTTCCTCAACACCTGCCCGACCGGCAACGCCTTGCAGCACCAGTTTGGCCCGCGCCTGCTGCCGCTGCTGGAAAACGCCGACGATGGCGAATGGCAAGCCTTGATCGACGAGGCCCGTGCCGAGCGCGAGCGCCTGGAGCAGGAACTGCACACCGGTCGCGACCGTTTGCTGGAGCTCAACTCCGGCGGTGCGGGTGAAGGCGATGCACTGGTCGAGGCCATCCTCGAACAGGACGACCAGTTCGCCCTGCCGATCTACATGGAAACCCTGTTCGACGCGTTCGGCATCGACAGCGAAGACCATTCGGAAAACGCGCTGATCCTCAAGCCCAGCGAAAAAATGCTCGACGCCAGCTTCCCCCTGGGCGACGACGAAGGCGTGACCATCACCTACGACCGCAACCAGGCGCTGTCGCGCGAAGACATGCAGTTCATCACCTGGGAACACCCGATGGTGCAGGGCGGCATGGACCTGGTGCTGTCCGGCTCGATGGGCAACACCGCCGTGGCGCTGATCAAGAACAAGGCGCTCAAGCCTGGCACGGTGTTGCTGGAGCTGCTCTACGTCAGCGAAGTGGTTGCCCCGCGCTCGCTGCAACTGGGCCGCTACCTGCCGCCGGCCGCCCTGCGCTGCCTGCTGGATGCCAACGGCAACGACCTGTCCAGCCGCGTGTCGTTTGAAACCCTGAACGACCAGCTGGAAAGCGTGCCACGGGCCAGCGCCAACAAGTTTATCCAGGCCCAGCGCGACCAGCTGACGCCGCGGATCAACGCCGGTGAAGAGAAGATCACCCCACGCCACGCCGAGCGTGTGGCCGAAGCCAAGCGCCGCCTGGCTGCAGACACTGACGAAGAGCTGTCGCGCCTGACGGCGCTGCAAGCGGTCAACCCGACCGTACGCGACAGCGAACTGGTGGCCCTGCGCCAACAACGCGAGCAAGGCCTGGCCATGCTCGACAAGGCGGCGCTGCGACTGGAAGCGATCCGGGTGTTGGTGGCGGGTTGATGACCGCCCTGCTGCGCTGAAAAAAGGCCCGCGCAATGCGGGCCTTTTTTATTCACTGGAGCAAATCGGAGCCTGTAATTGCCTCTTCGCGAGCAAGCCCGCACACAGTTGGAATGCATTTCAACTGTGTGCGGGCT
>NZ_JASCPP010000130.1:0-15602 GCF_029959745.1 Pseudomonas sp. PS01298
GGATATGTTCGTTGGCCTGGCGGGCTGATACAGCGTGTTGAACCCCTCCCTGTAGGAGTCCGGCTTGCCGGCAATGGCCTGTTTGAGATGGCCATCGCCGGCAAGCCGGGCTCCTACAAGGTTTGCAGCGTGGCTTGTATTGCCTCGAAACCTGGCCGGGCGAGTACGTCGGGTTGGCAGCACTGCTCCCGCAAGCCTTCCAGCACCAGGCGTGCCGCCTCGCTCAACCCTTCGTCAACCCGCTCCAGTAATTCCCCCAGCAACACACCAAACGCGCGCACTTCAATGCGCTGCAACGCGCGAGTCTCCAGGGTGTCCGCCGTGGCATGGAACGACGCCGCGCCAAAGTCCCCGAGCAGGCAATCGCCCGCCGCATTCCACAGGATATTGTGGCCGTACAGGTCGCCATGGGTGATGCCGTGCCGGTGCAAGTGCGCGGCTACCGAGGCAATGCCGCGCGCCATGCGCAGCGCTACCTCGAGGCTGAAACGGGTGTCGGGTGCGTAGATGTCGCGGGTGCACGAGGCCAGGCTCGGCAGGGCGGCGAGGTTGCCGTAGCTCGGGTCGATCAGGTCCATCACCAGCGCGGCCTGGTCCTCGGGATGACCACTCACGCGGCCCTGCACCTTGATCAGGTTGGGGTGCAGCCCGGCAGCGATGCAGGCCTGCATTTCGTGCAGCGGCGAGCCATCGCTGGTGATCGTGCCCTTGTACAGCTTGACGGCGACGGGCAGCGCCTGCGGTTTCCACAGCGCCTTGCGAATCACCCCGGAGGCACCTTCGCCGAGCACTTCGGCCAGTTCCAGTTCGGTCCAGGGAATGGTCGGTGTGGTGTCATCCGCGGCTATCTCCACGGCCATTTCCACTGGGTTGCCGGCATAGGCCAGCCAGGTCAGGCTCGGCAGCGTCAGCAGCCATTCGGGCAGGCGCGTGATGCGGTTGGACGCGATGCGCAGCAGCTCGAGGTTGTGGCAGTTGGCCAGGCTTGGCGGCAGGGCGCTCAACCGGTTACCGGCCAGCATCAGTTTTTGCAGCAGCGGCCGCGCGCCCAGCTCATCGGGCAATTGGTCGATGCAGTTGTCGGTGAGGATCAACCAGCGCAACAACGGTGGCAACGCGGCGGCGGGCACGCGGCTAATGCGGTTGGCCTTGAAGCCGATCATGCTCAGCTTCGCGCACAGGCCAAGGCATTCCGGCAGGTCGGTAAAGGCGTTGTCCGAGCAGAACAGCACGCGCAGGTGCGGCAGGCGGTGCAGGTCGTCGGGCAAGCTGCTCAGGGCGTTGCCGCTGAGGTTGAGGATTTCCAGGGAGTCGGCCAGCGTGAAGATTTCCAGCGGGAATTCAGTCAGCCCGCAGGACAGGTCCAGGCGTGTAATACCGGCCAATTGGCCAGCCTTGAGTTGGGCGAGGGTATGCATGAACGGCGCGGTCACTCGGCAAAGGGACGTGGAGGGCGCTCATGATACCGGGTCGGGCAGGGCTTGCGGGTTGGCCTGCTGCAATTGGTTCAGGCGGCTGGCGGTGCGCGCAAGGTCGATGGCCTGGCCTGCCAGGCACTCGGCCAGCGGCCGTTCACCGATCAGGGTCAGGTGCTTGTCCTGGTCGTAGAGCACGTCCACCAGGTTGATGAAGCGCTGCTGCACGGCAATCGGGCAATCGCCCAGTAGGGGCAGGCCGTCGATGATCCAGTCGTCGAAGTCTTTGCACAGCAGCAGGTAGTCCATCACCGCCGTGGGCTGCTCGCACAGGTCGTTGAAGGTGAAGGCGACGGTGCGCCCCTGGTGCCAGCGCACCCGTAATTGCCGGGTGCCGACCGCCAGCGTGAGCGCCGGGCAATCCGCCGCCGGCACCCCGAACGCCGCACGCTGCGCCGGGCTGCCGGGCCAGATGAACGGCCCCTGGGTGAAGCGCTGCTGGCCGTGATTGTGTGGCAGGCCCCGGTAATCTTGGGGCGCGTTGACCTCCATGACGTCCATGCGCGCGCCGATCAGCTCGATCACCGGCTTGAAGCGCTGGTGATACAGCGGGTTGGGCAACAGCCCTTCGGGCGGGTAATTGGAGGTCACCAGCACCACCACGCCGCGCTCGAACAAGGCCTTGAACAGGCGGGTGATGAGCATCGCGTCGCCGATATCGTGGACATGGAACTCGTCGAAACACAGCACGCGGCAGCCTTCGAGCAATTCATCCAGGGTGACCGCAAGGGCGTCGGGCTGCTGGCGATGGCGGAACATGCCTTGATGCAGGCGGGCGAAAAAGTCGTGGAAGTGCACCCGCTGCTTCTGCGCCAGGGGCAGCGCCTGGAAGAACCCATCGAGCAACCAGCTTTTGCCGCGCCCCACGGCACCGTGCAAGTACAGGCTGCGCGGCGTGTGCTGCTGTTGCAGGGCATTGGCAATCTGCGCCATGCGCTCGATGACCTGCTGCTGGCTCGGGCTCAGGGTGTAGCCCTGGCGCCGGGCCTTGCGCTGGAAGTACGTGGACACGTCATCGGACGTGGCGGGAGCGGCGGCAGGCTTGCCGAACAGTCGGCGCAGGGCAGGGGGAAGGACAGCCAAGGGTGAGGGTTCCGTGGGGTGAATGGCGTTAGGGTGCAGCGCTCGCGCTAATTTAACCAATACAAAATGTGGCGGCCAGCGATCTCAAAAAGAGACCGGTCGCCGCGCGTCGGCTGAGCGCCGAAATCGATGCAGGCACATAGCCATCTCGGATATCCTTGGCGGCGTTTCCTACCTCGCGGTTTCCTCAAGGTCATTCATGTTCGTCATCCATCGCCTCTTGCTGGTCGTGGGCGCCTGCTGCCTGTGGGTCAACCCTGCGCAGGCGGTGGTCAGCAGCGGGCAGATCAGCGCGCAGTTGGTGATCACTGCCGGCTGTGAAGTCAGCCCGGGCAGCGCTGCGAGCCGCCCGCTCGTGCGCTGCAGCACTGCCTCCGACAGCCCCACCGAATTTACCGTCAGCACCGAGCAGGCCCCCCAGGAAGATGGCAGCCCGCGCACCTTGGTGACGCTGAACTGGTAACAAACGTACAACATTTTTGACAGTCGTATTTCTGACGCGACTGGCAGCTTTGCCCTCCACTGCTAACCTGATCCTGGTACGCCATTCCTCAAAAGGATTGAGGCCGTGAATGGATCTATGGTTTTGGCCATCGTAGGCACGCTGTGCAGCGCGCAAGCGTTGGCCACACAATTGCAGGTGGAGGTGCGCGTCAATGTGATGCGTGGCTGCCAGTTGGTCGGTCTGACGCGTGACGCGGGGATCGAGCAGCTCGGTGTGCTCGATTTCGGCAGCACCGCCCGTCTCGACAACCCCGCCGGCCCCTTGAGCGCTGCGCTGACCAGCACGCGCCAGCCACGCCTGGAATGCAACCCCGACACCCCTTATCAAGTGCGTATCGACGGCGGCCTGCATGGCGGCATCGGCGAGGTGCGCTACCTGGCCGGCGAGCGGCATGCCTCGCCGATTCCCTATCGTCTTTACCGCGATGCCGCCCGACGCGTGGCATTGCCAGTCAATGAGACAGTGAGCGGCACGGTGCCCGACAGTGGCTCGGTGGAGTTGCCGCTGTATGCGCGCATCGAACCCCTGGCCCAAATCCCAGCAGTGAGTCGCTATAGCGACGTGGTGAAGGTCACGGTGACCTGGTAAGCATTTTTGTGCAGTGACTGCCGGGTGGACTCGGCAGGTAAAGGAATGTCGCCCACGGTTGGGCGGCCAACTGGTTTTATCCTGATGGAAGTGGGATCGATATGAAGCACTTCACCTGTACCGCGCTGTTGCTCAGCCCGCTGTTGTTGGTTGCGGGGGATGCCGAGGCGGTCGTCACCGGCAGCATCCAGGCGCGGCTGGTGATCCTGCCGGCCTGCCAGGTGAGCGCCGGAGCCCAGGACCTGCCTGCCAACCTGGGCCAACTCGATTTCGGCAATCAGGGCCCGACCTGGACCCGCCCGCTCAACGCGAATGTCGAGGGCAATGGCGGGGCGCTGCAAGTCACCTGCAATGCCTCGGTGCGCGGCTTTACCGTGACCATCGACGGTGGCGTCAACGGTGACGGCACCACCCGGCGCCTGAGCAATGGCCGCCAGACCATTCCCTATCGACTCACGGCCGATGCCGCCGGGACGGACATCTATCGCATTGGCCAGCAACGCAATTTCGCCGTCAGCGCCGGCAGCCTGGGACCGATCCCGGTCTATGGCGCGGTGGTGGCGAATACCAGCGCACTTCCCGCCGGCACCTACCGCGACACCCTGACGGTCACGCTGGATTGGTAATTCAACAGAGGAAAAGCACCATGCAATCACTCGCTTTGCGTCTCGCTGTACCTGTTCTGGGCCTGGCCCTGGCCGCCGGTGCGCAGGCCGCCACCACCGTGACCGGGCAGATCAGCTCCAGCCTGATCCTGACCAGCAGTTGCCTGGTCAACGGCGGTGCGGGTACCACCAACCTGAACTTCGGTAGCCTGAACTTCGGCACCACCACCAGCCTGTTCACACAGACCGGCACACAACTGGTGGCAGCCGGCGGCGGCGCGGTGTCGATCCAATGTTCGTCCGGCACCACGCCCACGGTGACCATCCAGGGCGGCCTGCACGACGGCCAGTCCACCGGCGGCACCCGCGCGCTGTATGACGGCGTGGCCAACTTCGTGCCCTACGATCTCTACACCGACTCGGGCTTCAACAATCTCCTGGCGGCCAATGGCGTGATCAACCTGGCGGCCAGCACGGGCGCAGCGCAGACCATCAACCTGTGGGGCAAGGCGGTGGGTAAAGCCGGGCTGCCGGCGGGCACCTACACCGACACCATTGCCGTGCAATTGAGCTTCTGAGTGCGATGGCCGGGCATGGATGCGCCGCTGTGGTGCTGGCCTGTGCGTGCAGCGTGCCGCTGCCACTGGCGGCGGTCACCGGTACGAGTTTCCAGGTCAGCGCCAGCATCATTGCCGGCTGCCTGGTGGTAGGCGGTGGCAGCAATTACGGCAACCTCACGTACGGCAGCTATTCGGCGTTGTCCACCAGCACGGTGTCGACTGCGCTGGCCAGCAGCGTGCAGTTGCAATGCACGCCCGGCGTGACCCTGGCCATGAGCGTGGACGGTGGGCAGAACAACAGCAGTGGCCGGCACCTCAAGCTCAACAGCGGCACGGCGCAGGTGGCCTATCAGCTCTACCGCGATGCGGGGTTCAGCCAGGCGCTGGGGATCAGCCAGAGCGTGAATGTGGCCTACAGCAATGCGAACAACATCACGCTGCCGATCTACGGCCGGGTGGTGCTGCCGGGGAATCAGCCGGCGGGGACCTACAGCGATGTGGTGCAGGTCCAGTTGACCTTCTAGGGACATGCGAATTGAAGTGGTTTTCAATCTAAGGAGCAGAGCTTGCCTATGTGTTTACCCCCGTCCCTGCGTCAAGGGCTGCTGGCCATGGCCCTGCTGGGCGCAAGCCAGGCGCAGGCTGCCAGCTCGGTGCTGATCTGGCCCATCGACCCGGTGCTGGAGGCTGACCAACAGGCCAGTGCACTATGGTTGGAAAACCGTGGTACTGAAACCGCCAACCTGCAGGTCCGCGTGTTTGCCTGGCGCCAGAACGGCTTCGATGATCAGTACCAGAACCAGCGTGATGTGATCGGCAGCCCGCCGGTGGCCCGTATCGAACCGGGACAGAAGCAACTGGTGCGCCTGACCCGTACCAAGGACGTGCCACCGGGCCAGGAGTTGGCGTATCGCATCATCATCGATGAGATCCCCGCACCCCGGCAGCCGGGCGCCGAGGATGGCAAGACGGCCGCGTCGATCCAGTTCCAGATGCGTTACTCGGTGCCGCTGTTCGCCTACGGCGCGGGGCTGTGGAGCAAGGAAGACCTGACGCGCCAGCGCGACCCCAAGGGCGCCGGCGTGCCGGACCTGACCTGGCGCAAAGTGGCCGAGGGCGGACGCTCCTACATCGAGATCCGCAACCGGGGCGCGGTACATGCACGGCTGACGGATGTGGCCGTGAAGCAAGGTGGCCAGAACCGGCCGGTGACCGAGGGCCTGATGGGCTACGTGTTGCCGGGCGCAACCATGCGCTGGCCAGTGCCGGAACCCTTGGCCAGTGGCCAGGAGTTACTGCTTAAAGTCAACGGTGCGCCGACGGTACAGAGCGTCAAGCCCGGCCCGTAAAAGACAGGGAGTGAGCTGAGTGTCGGCTCGTTGTATCCAAACAGTGCGATGGATCGCCATGGGGTGTTGCTGTCTGGTGTTTATCCCGCGGGTCGATGCCGGTGAGCTGCCGCCACCGCCCACCAGCCTGGAGGCCATGCCCGATGCCCAGTTGTACCTGCAATTGCTGGTCAACCAGATGGACACCGGCAAGGTCATCGTGGTCGAGCAGCGGGCGGGGCAGCTGTACATGCCCGCCGCTGACCTGCAGGCGATCGGCATGAAATTGCCCGCCTCGGTGTCCGCCGAAGTGGCCCTGGACCAGTTGCCGGGGCTGCACAGCGAATACGACAGCCAGGGCCAGCGCCTGCTCTTGAGCGTGCCGCCGGACTGGCTGCCGGCGCAGTTCCTCGGCAACCGCAAGGCGTACCCGCGCACCGAGGCGATGACCAGCTTCGGCGCGATGCTCAACTATGACCTCTACCTGAACGACACCGATGAGGCCGGCACCTACCTCGCCGCCTGGAACGAAGTGCGGGTGTTCGACACCTGGGGCACCGTCTCCAACACCGGGCAATACCGCCGCAGTTTCGGCGCGAACGCCGGCAATGGGCTGGACAACGGCTACCTGCGCTATGACACCACCTGGCGCTATTCGGACGATGAAAGCCTATTGACCTACGAGGCCGGCGACCTGGTCAGCGGCGCCTTGCCGTGGAGCAATTCGGTGCGCCTGGGCGGTGTGCAGCTGTCGCGCGATTTCGGCGTGCGCCCGGACCTGGTGACCTACCCCTTGCCGCAGTTCGCCGGCGAGGCGGCGGTGCCGTCTTCGGTGGACCTGTTTATCAATGGCTTCAAGTCGTCCAGCGACAACGTGCAGCCGGGGCCCTACACCCTGACCAATATCCCGTTCATCAACGGTGCGGGCGAGGCGGTGGTGGTGACCACCGACGCCCTTGGCCGGCAGGTGTCCACCACGGTGCCGTTCTATGTCACCAGCAGCCTGCTGCAAAAGGGCCTGTCGGATTTCTCGGTGGCTGCCGGTACCCTGCGCCGCGACTACGCGCAGCAGGATTTTCGCTATGGCCAGGGTGTCACCTCCGGCAGCCTGCGGTATGGCGTCAGCGATGTGTTCACCCTGGAAAGCCACGCCGAAGCTTCCAATGACCTGACCCTGGGCGGCGTTGGCGGCAACGTGCGGCTCGGCTCGTTTGGCGTGCTCAACAGTGCGGTCAGCCAGAGCCGTTTCGACGGGCGCGAGGGCCAGCAAGTCAGCCTCGGCTATCAATACAGCAGCCAGCGCTACAGCCTCTCGTACCAACGGCTGGAACGGCATGCGCAGTATGCCGACCTCACCGTGATCGACTCGCCCTACATCAGTTTGAGCAAGCGCAGCGAGCAGGTCACTGCCAGCCTCAACCTCGACAGCTGGGGCAGCCTGGGCGCTGGTTATTTTGATATCCGCGCCGCCGATGATTCGCGCACGCGCTTGCTCAACCTGACCTGGAACCGCCCGCTGTGGGGCAACAGCAGCTTTTACTTGTCGGCCAACCGCGAGATCGGCGACAGCAACTGGGCGGTGCAGGCCCAAGTCGTGATCCCGTTCGACCTCGATGGCAGCCTGAGCATGAGCATGGAGCGCAGCACCTCCGGCGAGAATCGCCAGCGGGTCAATTTCAGTCGTGCGGTGCCGGGCCCCGGCGGCGTGGGGTACAACCTCGGCTACGCACATGGCCAGGGCCCGGATTACCGCCAGGCCGATCTGACCTGGCGCCTGCAGTCGGTGCAATTGCAGGCCGGCGTCTACGGCAGCAGCGACGCCGAAACTCGCTGGGCCGACGCCAGCGGCTCGCTGGTGTGGATGGACAAGCATGTGTTTGCGGCCAACCGGATCAACGATGCCTTTGTGGTGGTGAGTACCGACGGCTACGCCAAGGTCCCGGTGCGTTATGAAAACCAACTGGTCGGCGAAACCGACCAGAGCGGCCGCCTGCTGGTGCCGTGGAGCAGCGGTTATTACCGCGGCAAATATGAAATCGACCCGCTGAACTTGCCGGCCAATGTGCTGAGCCCATCGGTGGAACAACGGGTGGCGGTGCGCCGCGGCAGCGGCTATCTGCTGGAGTTTCCGCTGACCCGGATCAACGCCGCCAGCATTGAACTGGTGGATGAACACAATACGCCGTTGCCGCTGGGCGCGACTGTGCTGCATGAGCAGAGCGGCGTGGCGGCGGTGGTGGGCTGGGATGGCCTGGTGTACCTCGACCGGTTGGCGGCGCAGAACACCTTGCGCGTGACCCTGGGCGGCGGCGCCAGTTGCCAGGTGCAGTTTGCCCTGCCGGAATCCAGCGAGCAGGTGCCGATGATCGGGCCATTGGTTTGTCGATAGACACAGGAGGTGTCGGGTGAAAGTGCGGGGTGTGGTAGCGGGGTTGGTGTTGAGCGGGTTGGCGTCCCAGGTTCAGGCGTTGTGTTCGGTGGTGGCGACCAATGCGGCCGGGTTCGGCCCGGTGAGTTCGATCCTGGTGCGCACCACCACGCAATCCACTTCGACTACCAACGGCGGGTTGCGCTGTACCGGTTCGCTGTTGTCGCTGCTCACCACCAATGACCACTTCTACGCCACCGTCACGTCCTCAACGGCCGGCATGGTCGGCCCCACCGGCGATGTGATCGGCTACAACCTGTACGCGACCAACAATACCGGTGCTGCGTATCTGATCACCCGTGGTGTCCAGTATGACTTCGCGCGCAACGGCATCATTGACCTGCTCGGCTTGTTGGGGGGCTCTACGCCCAAGACGGTGCCGCTGTACCTGGGGACGATTACCGGCAGTAACGTTGCGGCGGGGATCTATACCGAAACCCTGAGCATCTTCTGGGATTGGAGCTACTGCTCTGGCATTGGCGCGCTGGGCATCTGCCTCGGGCGCGATACCAATTCGGGGACGACCACCTTGACGGTGAACATGACCGTCACCAACGACTGCACGATCACCGCGCCGAATATCAGCTTCGGTGGCGCGCCGGTGGTGAGTGCCTTCGGCACGGTCAACCAGACCATCAACATTTCCTGCACCAAGGGCAGCGCCTACACGGTGGGGCTCGACCCGGGCCAGAACGCCAATGCCGGACGGCGGCGGATGGTTTCAGGGGCCAATTATCTTTCCTACGACATCTTCCAGAGTGCCGGCACCACCGTGTGGGGCAGTGTCGGCGCCGCCCGCCGCGCGAGTACCAGCGCCGAGGTCAACCCCGGCAAGGGCATGGGCAGCAACGGTGCCCAGGTGTTCAACTACAACGCCAGGATCTACACCGACCAGGCGACACCTCCGGCCGGCACCTATACGGATAACGTGATCCTCGACGTCGGCTTCTAGAACTTCAGCATCGGCGGCGCGGGCTGGTCCGCCGGGCTGACCATTGCGTAGTTATAGCCGGCGCCGGACCAGTACTGCGCCTGCAGCCCATCCGCGCTGCGGCTGCCACGCGGCAAGAAACCGTTTTCCGGACCCGGTGGGCGAATATAAAAACTGATACGCCGGCCTTGCGCGTCCTGGTACAGCACCATGGCCGCCGCGCCTTGCTCGGTAGTAAGCAGGCGCCCGCTGACGGGGGTGAAGCCTGCGGCGCTCAAGTCGGGCAGGCGGTGGGCCTGGTTGAAGTAGCGGTCCAGCCAGGCCTGCATGTTGCCGCCGTCCTGGACGTTATAGTCGGCGGGCATGATGCCGTCCTGGGCAAACAGACGGAACGCCTGCATCGCATCGGCCATCGGCAGCAACGGCGGCTGGGTGGCTTCGCGCGCCTGCCAGCCGCCGACCCCGCCGAGGCTGACGGCCACCAGCAGCACCGCCGCCGTGGCCCAATGGCGGCGCGAGCGCTGCTGGATGCGCTGGCGGATCAGCGCGGGGTCCAGGTCAGGGTTGGCCGGCTGTTGCAGGGCCCCGCCGAGGGACGCGCGCAGCAATTGCGCATCCTGTTGCCAGGCGTGGACCTGGGCCGCGACGTCGGGGTGGGCCGCCAGCCAGGTTTCAAGGATACGGCGATCGCTCTCCAGGAGCTGGTGATCGACGTAGGCGTGCAAATCGCGTTCGCTGGGGGGCAGGCTGATCATTTGAGTCTCCGCAGGGAAGGGCTGGCTATTTCACCATCGCTGAGTTGGCGCAGGGCCTGGCGCGCGCGGGACAGGCGCGACATCACCGTGCCGACTGGCACCTCGAGAATCTCGGCGACCTCCTTGTAGCTCAAGCCCTCCACCGACACCCACAACAGCAGGGCGCGCTGTTCGGTGTTGAGTTGATCGAAGGCTTGCAGGGTCGATTGGGCAATGACCGTGCGCTCCACCGACGGCTGCGCATCATCCCGACCGGTAAAGAACTCCAGCATGCGGGCGTAACGCCGGGTGCGCCGATGCGCATCGAGAAACTGCCGATAGAGGATCGAAAACAGCCACGCGCGCACGTCGCCTTCGAGGCGCTTGTCGGCCCAGCGGGTGATCGCCCGTTCCAGGGTCGACTGCACCAGGTCGTCGGCGCTGCTGGCGTTACGGGTCAGGGACACGGCAAAACGCCGCAACCTGGGGATGAGTTCACGTAACTGTTCGTCGAGTGCATGCATGGGAATGGGAGTCTAGCCGGTTGTGCTGAGGTAGACGCCGGCCGCTGTAGGTTATTCCATCCGCGCGCGAAAGAATCTTGCGCTATGTGGTTTATACGTTTCGGTATTGTTCGTAGGCCTGTAATCGCGGGCACTGCCCTCTCTCCACCCTTGTATCTGTCGGCACTCAGTCGGCAGTTAACCGCAGAGGGTGTGTCCATGACGTTTTCACCACAGGATAAATCGCAATTTTGCCGACAGGCGCTTGCGCACTGGCCTGTCGCGCAGCAGGACCTGTTTGAACGCTGGGCGCGCGGCCCGTCGGCCCCACCGGGACATGGCTGTGTGCACCACGCTATCGAAAGGCAGGCGGCGCTGGTGCCCGACGCCACGGCCGCCGTGTGCCAGGGGCAGCGCATCAGCTACGCGCAACTTGACCGGCAGGCCAATCGGTTGGCCATGCGTTTGATCGAGCAGGGGGTGAAACGCGGTGACACGGTGGCGCTGTTTGTCGAGCGCTCGATCCCGATGCTGGTAGGGTTGCTGGCGGTGATGAAGGTCGGCGCGGCGTATGTGCCGCAAGACGCCAGGATCGTGCCGCCGATGCAATTGGCGATGGTCCTTGAGGCGTTGTCCAGCCGGCTGATCCTGACCTTGTCGCCACTGCTGGAGCGCCTGCCCGAGACGCACGCGTCGCAGTGCCTGTGCCTCGATGAGTTCCTGGCCGAAGTCCCCTGGATCGCCCAGGACAATCAGCCGGTGTGCGCTGCCGTCGACCCTGACGACCTGTGTTTTGTGCTGTTTACCTCGGGCACCACCGGGCGCCCCAACGGCGTCCGTGTCAGCCATCGCAATCTGTGCAACATTTTGCTCACCGAGCCCGGGCGGATGGGCATGGCGCCGGGGCGCACGGTGGGGCAGATCCTCAATATCGGCTTTGACATGGCTGCCTGGGAAATCCTCGGCTGCCTGGCCCATGGCGCGACGCTGATGATTCGCGGCAAGCACATCGCGCCAACGGCGGCGCAGTGTGACGTGCTGATCGCAACGCCGTCGATATTGGCCACCCTCGAGCCTCGGCAGTGCCCTCTCCTGAAGGTGGTTGCGGTGGCAGGCGAGCCTTGCCCGCAAGGCCTGGCCGATCACTGGGCGGGCCACTGCGACTTCTACAACGGCTGTGGACCCACCGAAACCACCATCGTCAATACGCTGCACCGGCATGTGCCCGGCACGTTGCTGACCATTGGCCAGCCCACGCCCAATAACACGGTGTATGTCCTTGACGCTCAGGGTCAGGCCTGTGCACTGGGCGAGATCGGTGAAATGTGGGCCGGCGGTGCCGGTGTCACAGCAGGCTACCTCGGCAATCCAGAGCTGACCGCGCAGCGCTATCGGCCGGACCCTTTTATCGGTGCCGGCGCGCTGATGTTCCGCACCCGCGACCTTGGCCGCTGGACCCGCGACGGACAGCTCGAACACCTCGGGCGGGTGGATGACCAGGTCAAGGTGCGTGGGTTTCGCGTGGAGCTGGACGCGGTGTCCGCCACGCTGGAAGCCCGCACAGACTGCACGCGGGCGGTCACGCTGAAACTCGATGACCGCCATCTGGTGGCATTCGTGTCACCGGCCGGCGTCGATATCGATGCCTGCCGCCGGCACTGCGAGCAGCGCCTGGCCTATTACTGCGTGCCGTCGCGGATCTACGCGCTGGATCAGTTGCCGCTGACGAGCCGCGGCAAGGTGGATAAGGCGCTGCTGCTGCAATGGGCGCGTCAACGCCAGGCCGTGAAGGAGACCGGTGATGCTTGATGCCCTGACCCAGGTCGTTGTGACGCCCAAGGCGCGGTTATGGCGAAGGCTCGCCGCGCAGCCATTGTTTTCCTATTACCACCGCCTGTTTGCCCTGGTGATGCTCACCAATGCCCTTGTTGTCTGGCTAGGGCCTGGCGTGCAGGCCATGGGCGTGGACACGCTGTCGAGCATGGTCTTGATCAACCTCTCGCTGGCTACGCTGATCCGTCAGCAGTACGTGATCAATGCGCTGTTCTGGTGGGTGACGCGGGTGCCGACCCGCTGGCCGCTGTGGCTGCGTCGGCGTGTGGCGAAGGTTTACCACGTGGGTGGGCTGCACAGTGGCGCCGCGGTGGCGGCGACGGGCTGGTTCGCTGCCTTGTTCGGGGTGCAGGTCTTGCAGCAGTTGCGCGAGCCGGGCAGCGTGTCGGCCGTCTGGTTGTGGCTGAGCGCTGTGCTGATGACCTTGCTGCTAGTGATGGTTGCCATGGCGCTACCGTGGGTGCGAGGGCGCTTCCACAATGGCTTCGAACGTGTGCACCGCTTTGCCGGCTGGAGTGCATTGCTGCTGTTCTGGGGACTGGCGTGGCAGGCCTCCACCGAACAGCAGGCCAGTGGCACGTTCTGGATGCTGGGGCTACTGAGCCTGAGCATTGCCCTGCCATGGCTGCGCCTGCGCAGAGTACCGGTCGACAGTCTGCGGCCATCCCGGCATGTGGCCATCGTGCGCTTCACCCACACCACGCCGTTTACCGGCTCCTCCACCAGCATCAGCCTGAACCCGCTGTTGGAATGGCATTCGTTCGCCAATATTCCTGCGCCGGGCGAGCTCGGGTTTCGGCTGATCATTTCACGGGCAGGGGATTGGACGGGCCGGTTCATCGAGCACTTGCCGTCGCATGTGTGGGTCAAGGGAATCACCACGGCCGGCGTGGCGAATGTCGAGACGCTGTTCAAATCGGTGCTGTACGTCGCCACCGGCAGCGGCATCGGCCCGGTGCTCCCGCATTTGCTGGCGGGCAACGTGCCTGTGCGGTTGCTCTGGTCGGCACGCAGCCCGCGACAGACCTACGGTGATGCACTGGTCGACGAAATCCTGCGGGCCGAGCCCGACGCGTTGATTTGGGACACCGATGCACGCGGTCAACCGGACCTTGTGCAACTGGCCTGCGCCGCGGTGCACACCTATGACGTGGAGGCGGTGATTTGCATCGCCAACCAGCACCTGACCCGTCGCGTGGTGCAGGCGCTGGAAGCCAGGGGCATCCCAGCCTATGGCGCGATCTGGGATTCCTGACTCCCCGCGCGGTACCCCGGCAGTGCATCTGCTTTGAAAAAAACTACAGTGAACAGGGAATAAACCTACATGGGATTCGTCTCATAGCACTTTTCCCCTGCGGCCATGTGCCCTGGAGCTTTTCATGGTAGATCACTCATCACCGCCGAAACCGCCACTCAGCCGCGCCAGCCTGGTTCTCAGGCTGGCGTGTATTGGTGGCGTGGTGGCGGTTATGGCCGGGGCATTTGCCTACGTCAATGGCACCCTCGACCCACAGCGCCTGCGGCCGAAAACCCTGGTCAATGCCCTCGAAACCAACAACGGCGTGCACCCCGGATTCCGGCGTAACCACGCCAAGGGCATCTGCGTGGCGGGCTACTTCGAAAGCAGCGCCGAGGCCCGTGCCTATTCCAGCGCCCAGGTGTTCAACGCGGACAAGACCCCGGTGGTCGGCCGCTTCGCCTTGCCCAGCGGCAACCCGTATGCGCCGGACAGCAGCGTGCCGATCCGCAGTTTCGCCGTGCAGTTCAGCCAGGCCAACGGCCAGCAATGGCGCACCGGGATGAACAGCATGCCGGTGTTCCCGGTAGGCACGCCCGAGGCGTTCTACCAGATGCTCAAGGCGGGCGCGCCCGACCCGGCCACCGGCAAGCCGAACCCGGCGAGCATGCCGGCGTTTTTCGCCGCGCATCCGGAGACGGCGGCGTTCCTGGCGTGGGTCAAGACGGCCAAGCCTTCGGCCAGCTATGCCACCGAAACCTACAACGGCATCAATGCGTTTTATCTGGTAAGCGCGCAGGGCAAGCGCCAGGCGGTGCGTTGGGGCGTGGTGCCGCAGAGCCAGGATGCGCCGGGGGATAGCGCGCCGGCAGGTAACGATTTCCTCGAGAAAGACCTGGTGCAACGCCTGGCTGCCGGGCCGTTGCGCTGGCAGTTGAACATGACGCTGGCCAACCCCGGCGACCCGCTGGACGATGCCAGCAAAACCTGGACCGGCGAACATACCGTGCTGAATGCCGGCACCCTGGTGTTGCAGAGCAGCCAGCCGCAGGCGGACGGCGATTGCCGTGACATCAACTTTGATCCGTTGGTATTGCCCAGCGGCATTGAAGCCTCCAACGACCCATTACTGGCCGCCCGGTCGGCGGCGTACGCCAGCTCGTACCTGCGCCGCGCTGGTGAAGTCAGCCCGCTGCACAGTGCCCCTCAGGAGTCGAAGCCATGAATGCCCAACCACGGTTTTTCGCGCCCCTGGCGCGCCTGCTGCACTGGCTGATGGCGCTGATGGTGATCGCCATGCTGTTTATCGGCGCGGGTATGGTGGCCTCGGTTTCAGAGCGGCATGAGTGGCTGATTCACCTGCACAAGCCGCTGGGTATCGCGATCCTGGCATTGGTGATCGTGCGGCTGGTGGTGCGCTTTTCCACGCGTCAACCGCCATTGCCCGCCGACTTGCCGCTGTGGCAGGTGCTGGCGGCCAAAGCCTCTCACGTGGTGTTGTATGCGTTGATGCTGGTGTTGCCGCTGCTGGGCTGGGCGATGATTTCGGCGGCTGGCGATCCGGTGATGCTCGGCAGCGCCGTGCAATTGCCAGCACTGGTCGGCGCGAACGCGCCGCTGTTTGCGCTGTTGCGCAAGGCTCACGGTTTTCTGGCTTATCTGCTGTTCCTGACGGTGCTGTTGCACCTGGCGGCAGCGTTGTTCCATGGGCTGATTCGGCGTGACGGTGTGCTGCAAAGCATGACCGGCACCCGGGACTGATGCCGTGGCTTGCCGGCGATGCGTGCTGAAC
>NZ_JASCPP010000131.1:0-15411 GCF_029959745.1 Pseudomonas sp. PS01298
TTCTGGAGAAACCAAATCCTTGATCAGCTCCCATGACGCATCAGAAAGTTCGTAACGCCTTGCCATACGGGCCTCCAACCGGTCATGGCGGCAATTTTAGCCACAACGACTTTTCGTACAAAACCTAGGTGTCTTTTTTTGAGTCGGTTGGGTATGTCGAGTCGTACAGTACTTGTCGTGGCGCTGCAAGCTATTCGTTAGAAGAACCTGCAAAAAACACAATGGGATCAAGAGGCCGCCGAGGAACGGTACAGTCCTGGAAATTAACCCGCTCCGGTAGTTAATAATATTTCGGCTATTTGCTTGTTTAGTTGCGCGATTTTTACATTGCCTGAGGCGTGGGCAACTACGGTTGTTCCGGTAATAAGGCTTAGAAGCTGCGGGAGTATAATGTCCGCCTTTTCAGGCTCCACGAGCTGGGATAACCGAGTCATAATGAAACTAGCCCATTCGTCGAAGTGTGCACTGACTTTGGCACGCAGAATTTTTGAAGTGTCATCATTAAAGTCATTCAGACCACGAGCAAATGCACAGCCTCTAAAATCTTGTTCTGAAAACCAGTACTCCAGGAAATCAAAAATCGCCAATAGTTCGGCTTTTGGATTACCGCCAACTCGCGCCGCGTATTTGTCAAGGTTCGTAAATCGAAGCCAATGCCAAAAATCCAAGTAGGCGGCAATAAGTTCCGCCTTGGAAGGGAAGTAGTTATAGAAGGTTCTCTTCGACACACCACTCTCAGCAATAATTCGATCAATTCCGACAGTGTGCACACCGCGTTCATTAAAGAGGACGATTGCCGTCTTTAATATACGATCCCGGGGCTTGAGAGATGCAATGTCCTCAAAGCGAAGGTCTTTGAAACTAGAAGCAAAATTCGTCATAGAAATTCTCCAGCTTGCACCCTACCAAGGGTACACAGATCTGTCTACTTTTTTCTTGAAAAGGTAGACAGATCTGTGTACTTTTTGCTGACTGGCTTGGCCCAGTTACAAAATATTCAAGAGCGCTGGAGACACAAAATGCCCAACTTCAATGATTTCTCGTTCAAAGCACAGCCTTGGTACAACGAAGCGGAGTTCCGCCCGCTCTTCGCCAAGGCGGTGAGTCTCAATACCATCGTCATCCACTGCTTCGATCCACGTGCTTCGGAAATACCGGCCGTTGTTGCCAAGCATTTTGGCGAGGTCTACCCGGGCGAAAACGTTCTCGATGAAGCTGGAAATCGGGTAGGACATACGACGACATTATTCCCCGTGTCTGTCGCTGGTGGTCGTGCAGTCGCAGGTGTGCAGTCAATTGCGACGATGGTCCATCTCTTCGGCATCAAAAGGGTCGTGGTTGTGCACCACTCATTCTGTGGTGCGACGTCGTTCACCAATGAAGGCATCATTGACGCGTTCAAACATGAACACGGCAGCGATATTTCCTCGGCGTTTGACCATGACAGCATCTGCATTTCGGATTTCGAGACCTCGCTCAAATACGATGTTGGAGTTGTTCGAGCAAATCCGGGGGTGCCGGCGAACGTCGAGGTTTACGGCTTCTTCTACAATATCGACACGCTGGAGCTGACTGAGGTAGTGAGCGACATTCCTGACCAGGCCGAGGCCTGATTTCAGAGCGGCGACTGACAGTGTTGGCCGCCGCATTTTGCATGCCGTTGGATATGGGCTTCAGCCCCCAAGTAGCGGCACGTCGCTCGTTGAAGAGACCCCTTGACCGCCCAATGATGGCGGTGCGGCCGTTGCTGACTCTCGTTCGGAGGTCGGCAGCTTTAAACTATCTACTTAATTGGTAAGCCGTCTCCGGCGATCGACGCCCCCCGCGAGATGAGCGCCTGACATCTCGTCCCTGCTAAGCCACGCACGTGAAGGTCTGGTAGGTGACTCGCTACAGTATTCTCCCTTAGCGGGGTTGTACGCCGGAATCCCAGAAATTTCCGTCAGCCCAGCTCCAGTCCCGCCACGAGCGCATCCAGGTCGATGAACTTGCCGTCAGTCTGGAAGGTGTAATGCCCGTTCAGCAGGATGTGCCGCCAGGCCGCTGGCGACATCTGCGTGATCAACGCCAGCGCCTTGGCATTGCCAGCTGCCTCGTACTTCGTCAGCAGCAGGGACAGGATCGCCGAGTTGTAGAAGATGATCGCGTTGCCGATCAGCCTGGCGCACTGGTTGCTGATCTCGATTTCGATGTCGGTGCGGCCGGTCAATTCCTTCTTCCCACCGACTTGGGCGATGGTCGAGCGTAGCTGGTGATAGGACTCAATGCGGTTCTGCGAGCGGTGAACATTACGCTCCAGTTGCGGGTCGCGCAGGTAGCGCAGTGTGTAGATACTGCGGATGAGCTTGTCGAACTCGAAGATTGCGCGCCGCGTCGGGTTCGGCGCCGTATAGGTGCACAGCTTGCGGATCAGCGTGCCCTGCGTCATTTCCTTCAGGCCCAGTGTGGCGACGATTCGGTCGATGTTCGCCTTCTCACCGACGATGAGTTGCCGGTCGATCTGGCCAGCCGGCCGGATCAGGCATTTCTCGTACAATGCCAGATCATCGGCGCAATACAGCTCCTGCAACTGGTCGTCGAGGTCGGTGAAGCGCGGCTCGAAACGAAGTCCGAACCAGTGCAGGATGGCGAAGTTGGCCTTGTTGATGCTGTGCATGTCGCCGGTGATCGCGCTCGGCACGATGTCCGACGTGTTGCGGTACCAGATGTCGAACACGTGGTGAGCCTCGTACTCGTGTGCGCCTATCAGGTAGCCGTTCAACGGCACGTGATTGCACAGCAGCGTGTAGGCGACGACGCCCTTGCCGCGGCCGAAATATTTGCGCGAGTAGCGCGCCTTCACAGTTGGTCGCTCGACGCCGAATTTCTGCCCATCAACGGCACCGTACAACGAATCGAGGTCGAACGAGTAATGCGGGAAGATCGGCAGTGCGGCGATGGCGTTGCTGATGCAATCGTTGGCCACATGTAGCGTCGCCTGGCGCAGGTACTGCTGGTAGGTACTCTCCAGGACGTGGTACGGGATGTCGCTGGTACGTGCCATAACCTGGTTGCCGTGGTTCATGGCTTGGGCAATGATCACCGCCATCAGACTGTCGGCGTCGGCTACCTTCTTCGCATAGCGTGGCTGCAATGGTGTCAGCGCCGACAGGAACTGGCACTGGCCGTTGACGAAGCGAAACACGTCGGCGACATCGCAGTATGGCAGTTGCTCGTAGAGAGCTTGCTCGCGCGCCTTCTGGTTCTCCCCCTTGGGCTTGCGCCAGGTCAGTCTCTGCGTGTCCTTGTCGTATTCCAGGTGCGTCAGCTTGCCCTGTTTCAGCTCGCGATTGAACGCCACCCATTGCGCACGCAACTCGGTCGCCAGTGCATCGAGCTGGGCACTGACCGGCTGCCGCAGGAAGGGGATGTCCATCTGCGCGAGCACGGCGGCTTTCTCGTCCATCGAAACCAACTCGTCGGACAAATGCCGGTGCTGCAAGCTATCGTCAATGTAGAGCTCGCCCGCCTGGAAGCGTTTCCTGACCTGACGGTAAAGCCAGAATTCGTAACGATCGGCATGCAGGCCTGTCGGCGTGCCTTCGGCATCGAACATTAGCAGGTACGGACGCAAGCGTTTCGGCAGCGTTGCCGCCGGACATTCGTCGAGTGGCCGTTGTGATAGGCGCTGCTGCTTGGCGAACACGCTCTTGGCCCAAGTCAGCGCCGCGAGCCATGGGTTATCGGGGGCCGTGCCGGCGAAGTCGAGCGCGACGTACAGCGGCCGTAGATGGCGTCGAATGCGTTCGGCCAGGCCGTCCACCGCCTGCCAGTGCAGCGCCAGTTTGTTCAGTGGCTTGACGCTCATGCGCTGCGCCGTGTTTTGCAGCAATTCCCTGGACATGATTTTGTAGGCGCGTTGGCGCACCTCGCCGAACGGCGTCGGATCGGCCACGCTGTCGTCCACGTACAGCGACAGCAGGCGGCCAACCTGCGGCGTTTCCTGATGGCGTCGCAGCTGTTCGGCGACAAAGGACTGTTTCGCACCCGTGCGGCTCTCGTCCTCAAGTTTTTTCATGTGGAAGGCCATCGCGTCGACCAGGTTGTCGGTGAGCTGCCGGTAACGTACCCAGGCATAGCACAGCAGGTAGAGCCGGGTCTGCTCCGCCTTCAGGTGGCGCAGGTCATGGACGGTATAGAAGTTCGCCAGGCTCGCGTAGTACAGCAGGTTCTGCTGCGAGATGCCGAGCTTGGGCAGCAGCGCCTTGGCGATCCCGTGCAAGGACTTCAGCGTGGCGCGCTTCTCGCGCTCCCCTGCCATCTGACGCCAGCCGAAATCTTTAGCGTCCTGCTTGAGCGCTGCCAGTTGAGACAGGGTGTCGTCACGCACCAGGAGCTGGCCCAGCGCAGCTTTGGCCGATTCGTCCAACACTTCTGCCAGCAAGCCGCCCAAGCGCCTGCGTTCGGTGGACAGGGCTTCACTGACCAGCTCTTGTAAGGTGGTGTGGCCGGGCCGGATGATTTTGTGCTCGCTGAGCCAAACGATCAGTTCGGCGGCCACGAATCCTGGCATTACGTCGCGCCGCACGATCTGTTCAGCCTGCTGTGCCAGTTGCGGCAGGAAGCTAGCCGCCCACGACCGGTAGCCGAACAGTTCGGCGATCTGACCCCTCTGGCTGTAGTGCTCATGCTTGGTGATCGCCTTGCGTTCGAACGCTTCGCCGTGGAAATAGCGACTCAGCACGAAGGCGCAATCGTCCTCGACCTCATGCCAATCGAAGCGGAAGAAAGCATGCTTGGCCTTGAAGTAGCCGATCTGCAAGACGCAATAGACTTGGGCCTGCAGGCTAGGCCGGCTGCTGGCGAACGCCAGTTCAGATTCGGCCAACGCCAGGTATTCCAGCCGCTGAGCATCGTCGAAGTCCGGTAGGCCGTACAAGGCTTCCTGCTCTGCGTCAGAAAAGACGGTGAGTAGCTTATTCTTGTTGCTCATCGACCGTCCTTCCCGCACCACGCCAACCTGCTCGCGTCAATGTTTCGATCAACGTAGTGCGCTTGACATTGAAGTTGCGGCACACCGCCGCCTTAGACATGCCGCCATCGAGCGCGGCGACGATGGCGTCCAGCTTCTCACCAGTGATCGCCTGCGGCCGGCCGCCGATCCGGCCGCGTTTGCGTGCGGCGGCCAAGCCCGCGACGACGCGCTCCTGAATCAAGGCGCGCTCGTACTGCGCGAGCGCACCGAACACCTGGAACAGGAATTCGCCCGAGGGCGTCGTAGTGTCCAGGTTCTCTGTCAGCGAGCGGAACGCCACCCGCTTGTCCTTGAGCGAAGTCACAATGGCGAGCAGGTGCGACAGCGAGCGACCGAGCCGGTCGAGTTTCCACACCACCAGCACATCGCCGGCTCGAACGAACTCAAGCGCCCGCGCCAAGCCGGCACGGTCATCCTTCGCGCCAGAGGCACGATCCTCAAACAGGTGACGCGGATCGACGCCGGCGGCGAGCAGCGCGTCGCGCTGCAAGTCCGTGCTCTGGCGGTCGGAGTCCGACGACACGCGCATGTAGCCAACCAACATAGGCGGATAACCATCAAAAACAGGTTTCCGCATAATAGTGAATAGCGATAGAGTTTTCCGTACATTTTTGAGGGGGTGTTGCACAGGTAGCATGTCGTTTTCAGAAGACGGCTGCACTGAACGTCAGAAGCCGACTGCACTATAGCAGCGGAGGGGTTGGATCCATCAGGCAACGACGGGCTGCTGCCGGCCAATAGCCGACAATGACGACACTGGAAATCCCCGCCTGTGAGCGTCGGCTCAGGGCGGGACAGCGTCATCCAGCTACCTGCGCCACTGACTCAGCCTTGTCCAGCCGGCCGCGCCGCACGAACAGACTGACCAGCCGTTGACGGATCGCCACCTGGAGTTCCGCCAGTTGTTCCGGCGTGATGCGAATTTCACCCGCTCGACGAGCGCAACACCGGCGCCGCCTACGCCAAGAACCGGCGAATCGAACTCAAACTCACGAACCGCTGAGCGCCGCGTCACCGCGCTGCTGCGCCAGCCAGTCGCGCGGGGCGCAGCCCATGCGCACGCGGAAGGCGCGCGCCAGAGCGTTCGGGCTGCCGTAGCCGACGCGGTCGGCCACCACCGCCACCGGCCGCCCCTGCTTGAGCAGGGTGCAACTGACGTTCATCCGCCAGTCGGCCAGATAGTCGCCCGGCGTGACGCCCACCGCGTCCTTGAACGCGGCGGCGAAGCGCGCGCGTGACATGCCCGCCTTCGCCGCCAGCGCCTCGAGCGACCACGCGGTCTGCGGCGCATCGTGCATGGCGGTTATGGCGCGCGCGAGTTTCGGGTCGGCCAGGCCCGCCAGCAGTCCGGTGGCGCCAAGCCGCCCATCCATCAGATAACGCAGCAACTGGATCAGTAGCAACTCGTACAAGCGGTCGATGGCGGCCTGCCGACCGCACTGGTCGCGCTCGGCTTCGGCAAACAGCAACTCTAGCGTCGGCCCGAGGCCGGGCAAGTCCGCCAACGGAATCAGCAGCATCGACGGCAAGGCCATGGCCAACGGATTGCCCGTCGAAGCGCCCAGGTCGACCTCCGCACACAACAGCTCAGCGGTATCGCCGGGGGCGGCGACAAAACGATGCGACGCCACGCGCGGATAAAACAGCAGGCTCGGCTCGGTAACCAGCAGATCTTCATGCACGGGCGAACGCGCCGTAATCGGGCCGCGCCGCACCAGATGGATATAGCCATGCGGCGCCGCGTAATGATGCTGCCCACAGAAGGCGCCGCTGTGAAAAACGCGCGCCGAAAGCGAGTAGTGCCGGAGCAAGCCGGCCAGTCGATCCGCCATTCCACTCTCCATATAAGACGATAGGTTACGTATTTGATACTTTACGTGCCATATCGTACCAAACAAAGGGCGATCATGCCCACGTGCTCTTGCACCTCACCCACTACGGAGATAGACATGACCCAAATCGCCCCCCTGACCATCGACACCGCTGACGCCGCTACCGCTGCCACACTCAAGGCCGTCAAAGCCAAGCTTGGCATGGTGCCGAACCTGTTCGCCACGCTGGCCCACGCGCCGGCGGCGCTCAATGGCTACCTCGGCTTGTCCGAAACGCTGGGCACCGGCCGCCTGAATGCCTCCCAGCGCGAGATCGTTGCGCTCGCTGCCGGTCAAGCCAATCGCTGCCAGTATTGCCTGAGCGCACACACCCTGATCGGCAAAGGTGCCGGACTGTCGGCAGAGGCCATCGCCGCGGCCCGCACCGGCCAGGCGGCCAACGCACTTGACGATGCAATCGCCGGCTTTGCCCGCGCGCTGGTCGAGCAACGCGGCGTGGTGTCGGCCGACGCCATGGCCAACTACCGCCGCGCGGGGCTCGACGACGGCCTGATACTGGAAGTGATCGCCAACGTCGCGCTGAACACGCTCACCAACTACACCAACCACATCGCCGACACCACGGTGGATTTCCCCGTGGTCGCCGTCTGATCTCCATAGGCATATAAGGAGAACACGATGAAAATCGCACTCACCGGCGCTCTGCTCGCCAGCGCCCTCGTCCTGCCACTGGCCGTCACGGCCGGCGACTTTTCGCCCTATGTGGGGTCGTCTCAGAAAACGGAAAATAAAGCACTCTAAGAGTCGCTAACACCACTGCCCAAGAGACCCGCATGAAGCAGTTATGCTTCATGCCCTCATGGCAAGACAACCCGTTAGCAAAGAACTGTGGCTGCAGTTGCAGCCCCTGATCCCCACCTTCACTCCCTCCGCCAAAGGTGGCGCACGCAAGCTCGCAGTGAGCGATGAGGCCGCCCTCAACGGCATCTTGTTCGTGTTGCATACCGGCATTCCATGGGAAGACCTCCCACAATCCCTTGGCTATGGCAGCGGCATGACTTGCTGGCGGCGACTTCGGAATTGGAGCGCAGCAGGGGTTTGGCAGAGGTTGCACCAGGCCATGCTGATGCGTTTGCGTGAACACGACCAGATCGATTGGAGCCGGGCCAGTATTGATGGCTCTTCGGTACCAAGCCCCCGGGGGGCCAGGAAACAGGCCCGAACCCCACCGACAGAGGAAAACTCGGCTCCAAGCGGCACATCGTCGTAGACGCCAGAGGCATCCCGCTGGTGGTTCTTGTCAGCGGGGCGAACAGACATGACTCCATGATGTTCGAGCGGTGCTTGGATGCGATCCCTGGCGTTGCAGGCCTGCAGGGTCGACCTCGCAAGCGACCAGCGAAGCTGCATGCTGACAAAGGCTATGACTACAAACGCTGCCGTGCCCATCTGAGGCAGCGAGGCATATCCAGCCGCATTGCCAGGCGCGGCATTGAAAGCAGCGAAAGGCTGGGCAAACATCGCTGGGTAGTGGAGAGGACGCACGGATGGTTTGCTGGCTTTGGCAAACTGCGAATCCGCTTTGAAAGGCGCCTTGACATCCACGAAGCGCTTTTGAAGTTGGCAGCCGCGATCATCTGCGCACGCTTCGTGGATAGGTGGTGTTAGCGGCTCTAAGCCGATGGCGTAGGTGGCACTCATCGTGTCACGTGCGGGCAAGCAGCTTCTCGCCATCGGGGCGCAACTCGCCCTTGGGCGAAATGTGCCGGTACAGGGTCTGCCGTGTGATTCCAAGCTCCAGACACAGGTCACCCACCTTGGTTTCTGGCTGGCCCATCGCGGCCATGGCCAGCCGCAGCTTGGCTGCGGTCATCTTGAACGGACGCCCGCCCTTTCGACCGCGCGCCCGCGCCGACGCCAGGCCGGCAATGGTGCGCTCGGCAATCAGTTCGCGCTCGAACTCGGCTAGTGCCGCAAAGATGCCAAAGACCAGCTTGCCAGCTGCCGTCGTGGTGTCGATGGCAGCGCCATGTCCGGTCAGCACTTTTAGCCCGACACCGCGCCCGGTCATATCGTGCACGGTGTTGATGAGGTGACGCAGGTCCCGACCCAGCCGGTCGAGCTTCCAGACCACCAGCGTGTCACCTGGCCGTAGCGCTTTGAGGCATGCGACCAGACCGGGGCGGTCCTCGCGCTTGCCGGACACCTGATCATCATAGAGGTGGGCCGGATCGACGCCGGCAGCAACCAGCGCATCGCGCTGCAAGTCCGTCCCCTGGGTGCCGTCAGCCTTGGATACCCGCATGTAGCCAATTTGCATATTTTGTCCTGTCACATATACGTTCGATTATGTGACAGTTTGCATCGGGAAGCTCTGCACGTCAAAATTTGTCACTTAACCCGTCATTCTGTCTAAGGCATGCAAAGGGTAGGCTAGGCTCATAATGTGACAGAAATTCCGGGGGGATGCCTTCCTTCGCGAAGGTGGCGCGCAACTGTTCCAAGGAAGCGGGGTCGCGCCGACCATAGGAAGCCAACGCGAACAGCGAGCGTGCCGTCTCGGGGTTGTGTCGTGCTTCAATGATGGCCTCATCAATGGCCTGGATTGCACGCTGCCAGTGATCGACGGGTTCGGGCTTCGGCGCTTTCGCCGGCAGGCCACTGGTGAACCCGGTTTGGGGCTCGGACCAGAATAGCTTTGCGTGCTCGCCTGGCGGGCTTATATCCCTCACCTCAATCAAGCTGATTGCCGTTGCCGCCGCCTCCAGCATCTGCAACCGTACTGCCGGGTTCAGGGTTTCATACGGTCGCCACAGACTTTGCCCAGCACGCAGCGGATGCCCGCAGCATTCCCAGATTTGGCGGAGATACCCCGCGTAGGTGCCGCACGTCGAAAGCGGGGTGTTCAGCTCATCGAGCAGCGTGCGTAGCAGCCTAAACCACAATCCGGCGTGGATGCGTCGGCGCGGCAACTCCACGTGGCCGGTCGTCAGTGCCTGCCAGGTACGCTGGTCCATCGCCGCAATCGCGTCGCTGGCAGTGCGCGGTTCGGCGTCGGCGTTCTCCCAGCCGAGAAACCGCCCTGGCACGCCCCAATAGGATTCCAGCCAGCAGCCATGCAGTGGGCAGCTCAGCATCAGGGGCAGCTTCCACGCGAGCAGTACGGCTTGGTTCTCCGGATCGTTCAGGCAGAGCGGACAGGCGCGGTGTATCGGTTGGGTGGGCAGCCAGGCACGCCAGCTCGTGATGGATCGCGTCTTACGGCGGAGTCTCGGCAGCAGTACCGAGAGCTGGAACGCATAGGTTTCCAATGCGGCTGGAATCTGATCATCAAGGCTGTCCAGTAGCCAAGGCACCCAGCCGGCGAAACTCATGCAGCGCAGCCGATCCAGCTCGATACCGCTCCGCTGGGAGAGCATCGCCAGCAGCGCCAGTGGTGGCGCGGTGTCCAGGTCATCAACCTGGCCGTGACCAAGATCGTGCTCCAGCAGCTCGGACACTTCCATGTGATAGCAAAGGGCCACGCGGTTGAGCCACGAAGACAGGGCTTCGGCTTCCCTGGGTGCCGGATGCAGTGGCCAGCGTGGCGCTGGCTTCACATCAGTTCCCGCTCGAATTGCCGCCGCCGCTCGCTGGGACCGGTGTAATCGGCCATGCTGAGCGTGCGGTGGTTGATCGCTTCCTCACTACTCTCCACGGCGGCCACGGCCGCCGCCATCAATAGGTGCGCCAGCTCGCCAATAGTGCCCTCGCTGCGCGTGAGCAGGTAGCGAGCCATGTCCAGCGTGGCAATCGACGAAGGTCGCCGCAGCGGGAGCGAAGCCGCGAAGCTGGCCAGCAGTGAACAGCAATCGTCGTTGGCCTCCCACACCGGCAGCATCATCGGCTCGAAGCGATTTTCCAACTGGTCATCCGAGCGGATGGCCAGGTAGGCGTCGCGTGTGCCCACACCGACCAGCGGGATGCGCAATTCGTTGCCGAGGAAGCGCAGCAGGTTGAGGAATTCCCGGCGGTTGACGCTGTTGCCGGCCAGGACGTTGTGCAGCTCGTCGATCACCAGCAAACGCACACCGAGCTTGCGCAGCAGTGTCAGCGCCAGTTGCTCTATTTCCGGCAGCCGTGGGCGCGGTCGCAATGGTGCTCCCATCGCCGCGAGCAGCGCGACGTAGAAGCGGATCACCGATGGCTCGGACGGCATCTGCACGACCAATACCGGGATGTGCTCCTGGTCGGCGTCGGAGCTGGCCGGGTGGGCGCGGCGGAACTTCTCGACGATCATCGACTTGCCGTTGTTGGTTGGACCGACCAACAGCAGGTTGGGCATGCGTTGTTTGTTTGGCCACGTATACAGGGCTTCCAGCCGGTTCAACGCCTCGACTGCTCGCGGATAGCCGATCCAGCGGTCGGCGCGAAGGCGATGGATGCGCTCGTCCGCCGGGAGACGGGCCAAGCCCTGGGCCGCCGGCAGCAGGTGGGACAGGTCGATGATGGGATATTCGTCCACGGCTACCACTCCTCAATCTGGTCGAACGGTTTGGCAGGTGGCTGGTTGTCCGCCTGCGGGTCTGCCATGTCCGTGTCCGCTGGTGGCGTGGTTTTGACAGGTTGTTCCGTTGACTTGAGATGCTGGCGTCGATCCGCGTCGCGCCGCGCCTTGCGCGTGGCTTTCTGCGCAGTGGTCACGATTTCGCGCATCTGCCCGATCATGCGGAACAGCGCCGACTCATCCACCTGTTCGCGCCCTTGCTGCCGCAATTTCGCCAGCGCCTGCCGTTGTTCCCAGAGGGTGACAGCCGGGTGCGACAAGGTACGGTATGGAATTTCCAGATAGTGCTGCCCCTCCGGCTCCAGCACCCAAATGCGGCTGATGTCGCGTGGGTCGCGCCGGATCAGGAACGCAGGCAGGCGGTCGCGCCGAGCTATCCACGGCTTGAGCGCATCGGCGTAGTAGTGGATGTGGTCGATGACGAAGCCAGTGCGGGTCAGGGTGCGGCGGAGGACGGGCAGGAAATCGACCAGAAAAGCCGTGGTGCGAGTGATGACGGTTGGAACGCCGGTACGCGCGACAGCTTCGGCCCAGCGTGCGGCCGGCGGTTGGAGCAGGCCGTTGTGCACGGAGCCGTGATAGGTGCCAACCGCCAATGCGAGCCAGCGTTCCAGCTCGCGCAGTGTCAGGGCGGCCATCTTCTCGGAGGCGTATTCCCCGCGCTGGTCAGGGTTGGAGAAGGTCGTCCCCGGCAATTCGTCGTGGATCATTTGCATCGCCGTGCCGATGATCCGTTCCACGATGCCGCCATAGTGCGGCTGCCCGAGAGGCCGATAGTCCAACCGGATGCCATGCTGCTCGCAGCCACGGCGTAGCGCCTCGCTCTTGAATTCGGCCGCGTTGTCCAGGTAGAGCAGCGCGGGCTTGCCGCTCATCGGCCAGTCCATTTCCACGTCCAACCTTTCCAACCAAGGGCGCTTGTCGCAACCGGCGTGTGCGAGGCACAGGCCGACCGAGACGGCAGATGGCGCTTCTAACGTGACCACCATGCCAACCACGCAGCGGGTGAACACGTCGATGGCGAGGGTCAGGTACGGACGGCCAATCGGTTGCCGGTCGCGCTCGTCCACCACGATCAGGTCGATGACTGTGTGGTCGATCTGTACCTGCTCCAGCGGTGCGGAGACTGACGGAGGAACACCGCCAACACCTTGCAGGATGCGGGACGCATCCTGGCCTTCCCGAAGTCGAGTGGTCTTGAGTGGATCAAGGCTGGCGATCCGCAACGCGACCGTGTTGCGCGCCGGCATCCGCAGCTTTTGCAGCTTGCACACCCGCGCAACTTCACGGTGGAACGCCGCCAAGCTGCGCTTCTGCTTGGTCAGGAAGCGCTTTTGCAGTAGCTCGCGGATGATTCGTTCGACCGACTCCGGCAAGCGGCCTTTACCTTTGCCACCGCTCGACTGTCCAAGAGCCAAATCAGTGACCAGCCCCGAACCTTGCCGGGCACGGCGGATCAGGACGTAGACCTGCCGCCGGGACAGACCCAGCGCCTGGGCTGCTGCGTCGGCCGCTTCATGCCCGACCGTCTCCGACTGCGCCAACGGCCCAATGATCTCCGCGCGGCAGCGAGCACGCTCCCATGCCTGTTCTGACAGGGTGGCTACGCCGCGCTCGGCAATCGGTACGGTATCGGTCGCCATGCTCGCCTCGCTTTGGTGCACACGAGTATTGAGCATAGACGAGTTTCGTGCAGAGGAGTCCTGATATCGGGCTGTCAGGAGCCGTATGCACAGCAGGCTTCATGTCTCGTTGATTGGTGCAGTCGTCTTCTGAAAATGACATAGCACAGCGGCGGCTGACAGCCTGTCGCAAAACAAATGTTTTACGACACCTCCTTGAGGTTGCCGCGTTTACATCATTACCTGAACAGGTATAAAATTCCGTCATGACAAACAAAGAAAAACCGCTCGAATGGATCGCGAGCAGCCACAAGGATTTGATGGCGTTGCCGTCCGACGTGCGTCGCCGTTTCGGTTACGCGCTCTCGTTGGCGCAGATAGGCGATCAGGATGACGCAGCAAAGGTGCTCAAGGGGTTCGGTGGTGCCGGCGTGCTGGAGGTCGTCGAAGACGATGCCGGCGGCACCTATCGAGCGGTATACACGGTCAAGTTTGCGGAAGCGGTGTTCGTCCTGCACTGCTTCCAGAAGAAGAGCAAGAGCGGAATCGCCACGCCAAAGGCCGACATGGACATCATCCGCGCTCGGCTGAAGGTGGCCGAGGTATTGGCACAGGAGCTACGAAATGCAAAAACGAATTATTGAAGGCGTCGAGGTTCAGCGCAGCTCGGGCAACGTCTTTGCCGACCTTGGACTGCCTGACGCTGAAAAGCTCAAGATCAAGACCGGCCTGGTGGTCGAGATCAGGAGGGCCATGCGCGCCCTTGGGCTGACTCAACAAGCGGCGGCCAAACGCATGGGCATCCCGCAACCGAAGGTGTCGGGCATGATGCGCGGCGACTTCACCAATCTATCCGAACGCAAGCTGATGGATTGTCTGAATCGCCTCGGCTACGACATCGAAATCAAGGTACGGCCAGCAGCCGAGCCGATCGGGCATCTAACGCTCGCAACCGCTTAATCGGAGCTCTCCTGATGGCAGCCCGCATCACCGACGACGAATGGGACGAACTGACTCCCGAGAATTTCGATACCACGGCACTGCTGCGTGCAGTCGATGCCGTGGACGTGCTGCGCGGCGATTTGAATGACAGCGCAGACGGCGCACCTCCGCAACTGCGCACCGACCTGTTGAAGCTGCATCAACTGGCAATGGCCGCGTTCAACGAGGGATCACGCAGCCGAGTGGCTGAGCTATTTGATCTCGCCGTGGATCTTCAGGATCAGGTTGATCATCTGATGACCTCGCTGGAACAAGTGCAAGAAACCCTGTCCCGGTTGACGGCGCTCTACCCAGAAAGCCTGTCCTGAATGTTCTTGGAGACAACCACATCATGAGCCGCAGCCGCCGCAAAACGCCCATCGTTGGGCACACGACCTGCCGTAGCGAGCGCGAGGACAAGAAACTCTGGCATCAGCGCTGGCGAACTCACGAGCGCACCGCGCTGGCCAGCGCGTCGCCGGAAGCTCTATGCGCCCATCTGCCTCTACTGGAAAACCAGGTCAGCAACGTCTGGTCGATGGGTAAGGATGGCCGCTCCTACTGGCCCATCAAGCGCCAGGCCGCCACGGCGGATCGCATTGCCAACCACAAGGGACGCAATCCGCAAGAGCGCGCCTCCCTGAAAAAGCGTCTGCTGCGCAAGTGGATGAGCAAATGAACCTGTCCACCATCGAGGCGCTGGCTATCGCTTGGGCGCGAATCGCTGAAGAAGCAGAACTCCCAGCCGGCTACGAGGGCACGGCGACGCCAGAGGCGCATCGGGCCTGCGAGGTGATCCAGGAGCGGATTCGAGAGCACGTCGTCGCCACCAATGACATGCGGCTGTTCGGCCTGCTGCACCTGCTTGGGCAGGCGTCGCTGCGCATGGAGCAAGCGCTGTGGCCGGAAGAATATGCGCGGATGACCCGCGAGGTCGAGGAAGCTCTCCGAGAGGCCGACGACCCCAACGCCAAGTCGTACACCCACGAAGAAGTCATGCAGGCGATGCAGGAACGCATCGACCGAGCGCGAGACAAAGCCATGTTGATCGGCTGACGGAAATTTCGGCGGTTCCGGCTGATCCAAGAATCTTGGCGTGACCTTACCTCCGCTCTACCGCTGGGTGCCAGCCTCGGCGCACGCCTAACCACCCAACTCAGAAAGGAAAATAAGTTGGTAAAACGCATTCCCGTATCCGAGCTTCGTCTCGGCATGTACATCCACAAGCTCGCCTGCTCTTGGGTTCGACACCCATTCTGGCGCGGCAGCTTCCTGCTGACCGAGCCTCAGGATCTCTCTGCCATTCGAGAATGTGGCGTCGGGGAGGTCTGGGTCGACTTGGCCAAAAGCCAAGTCGACCCAGAGAGCCCAGAGAGCCCAGAGAGCCCAGAGAGCCCAGAGCCCAGAGCCCAGAGC
>NZ_JASCPP010000132.1:0-14859 GCF_029959745.1 Pseudomonas sp. PS01298
GGCGATGATGGCCTCAAGCTCTCTACCGAGAACCAAGGCCTCATCGCCGGCAAGCCGGCTCCTGTTTTTTTGTGTCGGATCAGCCTTTCACGGTCTTCGGCGCCTTGCCTTCCTTCATCTGCTGCAGCAACGGTGCGCATTGGTTCGGCTCATCGCCGCTGGGGGCGACCAGCGCCAGCAAACCGGCAGCCGGGCCGGCGATCACGCCCAGGGCGACCATGCCCGCACCACGCAGCGCCAATGGGATGGCTTTCACCCCGGCATTCGGCTTGATGAACGGGCCGTTGACGTACAGCGGGGAACGCAGGGAGAACAGGCGGAAGCCCTTGGATTCCGGCGTGATCGTGAGGTCGAGCTGCTCGGTGGCCATGTTCGCCGTGCCATCGATGTAGATGATGGCGTTCTCGGTATCGAACACAAACAGCCGCGTAGTCGCCAGGCCAGTCTTGATGCCGAAGTCCGCCGCCGCGCAATTGATCTTCACTTCCTTGTCGCCAAACAGGCGGCCCACCACGTAGTTGCCGACGTTGAGCCCGGCGATTTCCATCAGGCTGCGGCTGATGGCGCCATCGTTGATGAGCATTTTCAGGTCACCGTTCGAGGTGCCCAGCAGCGCCGCCACGGAGTTGCCGCGCCCGGAAATATCCGCGTCGCCGTTGAGTTCACCAAAGCTGGTTTTCATCGGTTCGAAGGTCGGGAACAGCTGCTTAAGCTTGAAGTTGCGCGCAGTGAGCCGGGCACGGCCCTCCATGGGCGTGGTGCGGCCATTCAGACGGATCTGCGCGTCCAGCTTGCCGCCGGCCACGCCGAAACGCAGGGGTTCCAGGCTCAGTTCGCCGTCGTTGAGGATCAGGTGGGTGTAGAGGTCGGTGAACGGCAGATCGGCACTGTGCACGATGCGCTTGCCGGTGAATTCCACATCGGCATCCATGTCGCGCCAGCGCTCGGTGCGGAACTCTTCCACCGGCAGCACTTTGGTCGCCGGCTGTTTGCTTTCGCCGCCCCGGGCCTTTTGCTTGGCGTTGGAGTCGGCGCCGATCAGGGGCGCGAGGTCGGTCATCAGCAATTGATTGGACACCAGCGCGCCGCTGAGCTTGGGCCGTGGCTGGCTGGCGACGTAGCCGAGGTTGCCGTGGATGTCACTGTCACCGATCTTGCCGTTGAAGTTTTCGTACCGGAAAGACGCACCCGTCGGCTCGTGCAGTTTGGCGATCAAGTGCCCGTCAGTGGCGTAGGCCGGCGAGTCCGGCAGGGTCACGCCCGTCAGCGGGTACAGGTTGCCCAGGCTGGTGCCGGAGAGTTTCAGGCGCAGGTCGAGGGCGCCGAGGTTCAGCGGGTCGGTCAGGGTGCCGGCCAGCGCGATGCTGGTGTCGGCGATCTTGACCTGGGCCTGCAGCGGGAATGGCTTGGCCGCGTCCTGCAGGGCCAGCAGGCCACCGATTTTGCCGCTGCCGTCGAGTTTCTGGCCATGGTACTGGCCTTTGACCTTGAGCCCGAACGCGTAGTCCTGCGGCGCCGAGCCTTTTTCCAGGGCCTTCTTGGCATCGGCGTCGCCGACGATTTCGCCAAACGGAATCGGCTTGCCCAAGGGGTCGATGATCACGTCGAGCTGGGTCTTGAGGGTCTGGTCGTCGAGGGTGACGTGGCCCTTGTCGAAGCCGATGGCGCCAATGTCCACCACCCAACTGGAGGGTTCGGCGTTGGGGTCCTTGGGGTCGAACTGGAATGTCCAGTTGGCGCGGCCGTCGGCCAGGCGCTGCAACTGGGCACTCGGCTCGGTGAGGTCGATGCGCGGGATCACCACGCGCTGCACCAGCAGCGCCAGCGGCGAAATGCGCAGCTCGACCTTCTTCAACGTGACCATTTGCGGCTGTTTCGACCAATCGGGATTGCCCAGGGTCAGGTCTTCGGCAATCACGTGGGGCCATGGCACCCAGGCACGCCAGCCGCCTTCGTCGGGCTCACGCGCCCACACCACGGCCAGGTTGCCATTGATGGCAAACGGGCGATGCAACTCTTCGGAAACCTTGGCATTGAGGGGCGGCTTGATGCGGTTCCAGTCAAAAAACACCAGGACCAGCACCAGGATGGCGATTAACAGAACGAAGCTGGCGCAGCTCCAGGCGACAATTTTACGAGTGCGCGTCATTGCACAGGACTCCTCAACACGAATAGCTGAACTACAGCTCATAAGGCTACGACTGGCAAACCGCGCGGGGGTTTAACTCGATCGCGGATTTAGTCGCAAAAAGCCATTTTCCTGATCGACCGGACAGATTCGATCATCAACGGGCGCACCATTGTTACCCATGTTCGTGTCGAAAATACCCACCTCGGTGCAAAAGCGCGTGCTTGAGAGGCCCGTTCTAGAGCGGCTCTGGCGAACAATCAATTCTGTTGATTATTACCATTGTGTTTATGAACTTTTATATCGACTTATCAAGAGTAGCATTAGCCCTGTACCCACTTTATCGCCCTCCCAAGGAGCAACCCATCATGAAACGCCAAGTACTCGCTACCGTCCTGCTGTCTGTCCTTGCTTCCAGTGCCTTTGCCCTGCCAGCAGCCGAACAGGCAACCCCACAGAACAAAGCCCAAGCCGTTCAATCCAGCCAGACCCTGGCTCGCAGCGGTTCGCAAGAAGAAGAGAATCGTGACTACGCCAAAGGCGGCGTGGCTGAAAACGGTTCGGAACAGGCCAACAAACGCGCCTACACCGAAGGTGTTGCTGAAGGTGGCCGTGATCGCCTGGAACAGAAAGGCCTGGTCGAAGGTGGTTCTGAACAAGCCAACAAACGCGCTTACACTGAAGGCGTTGCCGAAGGCGGCTCGGACCGTCTGCAAGAACTGCATCAAGCTCAGAGCTAACCCCGTGGTGGCCCTGAAAAAAGCCCGATCAGCCGATCGGGCTTTTGACTTTTCATAGCACCTGTCACCCCGCCTGCCCCGTCAAGTTCGACGCCAGCGAAGCTGTTTTGCTAGAGTGCAGCGCTGTACTTGTCGACAAAAGCCCGCCCGCCAATGCTGCCCCGCGCCGAACAGAAGCAACAGACCCGCCTCGCCCTGATGGATGCAGCCCGCCATCTGATGGAGTGTGGCCGTGGGTTTGGCAGCCTGAGCCTGCGTGAAGTGGCGAAGACGGCCGGCATCGTGCCGACCGGTTTCTACCGTCATTTTGCCGACATGGACCAGCTCGGACTGGTATTGGTCAGTGAAGTGGGCCAGACCTTTCGCGCCACGATTCGCCTGGTGCGCCACAACGAATTCGTGATGGGCGGCATTATTGATGCCTCCGTGCGGATCTTTCTCGACGTGGTCTCGGCCAACCGTTCGCAATTCCTGTTCCTGGCCCGCGAGCAATACGGCGGCTGCCTTGCCGTGCGCCAGGCCATCGGCGCCTTGCGCGAAGACATCACCCGCGACCTGGCGGCCGACCTGACGCTGATGCCCAAGCTGCAACACCTGGATGCCGAAGGCCTGCACGTGATGGCCGACCTCATCGTCAAAAGTGTGTTCGCCACCCTCCCCGACATCATCGACCCGCCCGCCCAGGCGCTGCCTGCCCACCTCACGCCCCAGGCGAAAATCACCCAGCAATTGCGCTTTATCTTTATCGGCCTGAAGCATTGGCAGGGCCTGGGCAGCACCGAATAAGCGCCTTACCCCGCCGGGTGAAAACGCTTCGCGGTGGTGTAGTGCTTGTTCCAGTACGAATTGCTCAGCGAATCGATACGCACGTTTTTGCCGGCGCGCGGCGAATGAATGAACTTGCCGTCACCGATGTACAACCCCACATGGCTGACCTGGCCGCGCCCATTACCTTTGAAAAATACCGCGTCGCCAGGCTTGAGTGCGTGGCGCTTGATGGTCGCCGCCGTTGATCGATGCATTGCCAGCGTAGTGCGCGGAATCTGGATATTGGCTTCGGTCTTGAACAGGTACACCAGGAAGCTGCTGCAATCGAAGCCCTGCTCCGCCGAGGCACCGCCCCATTTGTAAGGTGTGCCGAGCAATTGGTGGGCACGGTCAACCACATCCTCAATGGACGCTTCTTTAAAAGACGCCGTGAACATAGGGCGCTGCTGTAGATTGGCCGACGCAGACGAAATGGCGAAAGACAGACTGACAATCACTAAACAAAAAAATGACTTGAACATGATGAACGTCGCAATGGGATAAACACGGCGCACAGCCTAAAGAAACAGTGCGTAACGTTTTGAACGCCGAATCCGCATCACTTGTAGGAATAGTCCTAAAACGCCCATGACAGGTGCGCTCTACTGCCACGCGCACCACTTTGGTTCACCGCTGGAAACTTCCTACGCCCTCTTTAGTAGCACTACTACACTGCCTACAAGCAATTCCTACCCTTCACCGGGGTTGGCAAGCCCCTTGCTCTAGCACTCTCATCGCTCATTGCTGGAAGCTTCCTGATGCTGGTGATCCACCGCCGAATCGCCCCCCAAGCTCTCTGGGCCGCCGAGTTGCTGCTGAATTTCGAAGCACGCAGCAAAAGCCGCCTGCGCTGTTTCAGTGCCGACGGTGAAGACGTCGGCCTGTTCCTGGAGCGTGGCCAGCCGCCGCTGCACGATGGCGAATGCCTGCAGGCCGAAGACGGACGCGTCGTACGCGTCGTTGCACGACCTGAACAACTGCTTCACGTCACCTGCAGCAGCGCCTTCGAACTGACCCGCGCCGCCTATCACCTGGGCAACCGGCATGTGGCGTTGCAAGTGGGGGACGGTTGGTTGCGCCTGCTCGATGACTACGTGCTCAAGGCCATGCTGGAGCAACTGGGCGCCCACACCGAGACCATCGAGGCACCCTTCCAACCGGAACACGGTGCCTACGGCGGCGGCCACCATCATTCGCGGCATGGCGATGAAGATTTCAACTACCCGCCCAAGTTGCACCAGTTCGGCGTGCGTCCATGAACCCAGCCTGGGCGCTGCTGCGTCTGGCCAGTCCGCAATTGCCGATTGGTGGCTACAGCTATTCCCAGGGCCTGGAAATGGCCGTGGAGAACGGTCGCGTCAACGACGCGGCCAGTGCGCGGCGCTGGATCAGCGACCAACTGCTGCTCAACCTCGCACGCTTTGAAGCGCCCCTCTTGCTCGCCCATTGCCGCGCCGCTGCCGAACTCGATTGGCCGCGCCTGACCCAATTGTGCGAAGAGCACCGCGCCAGCCGTGAAACCCGCGAGCTGTATCAGGAGAGCCGGCAGATGGGCTACTCCTTGCAGCAACTGCTCAATGGCCTGCCGGAACTCGACCAGGCCGCCGAGGATTTCCTCGCCCGCCAGCCAGAGCCGCACCTGGCCCTGGGCTGGGCGCTGGCGGCGCGGGCCTGGACTATCAGCCCTGACGATGCCCTCGCCGCCTGGCTCTGGAGCTGGCTGGAAAACCAGTTGGCCGTATTGATGAAAACCCTGCCGCTGGGCCAGCAGGCCGCGCAGCGCTTGACCAGCGAACTGCTGCCGCTGCTGCAACAGGCCCAGCAGGACGCCAGCCATATCGCCCCCAACCATTTCGGCAGCGCCGCCTTCGGCCTGTCCCTGGCGTGCATGGCCCATGAGCGCCAGTACAGCCGACTGTTCCGTTCCTGAGGCCTTTTACTGTGGAGAAGCACATGAACACACAACCCCTGCGCGTCGGTATCGGCGGCCCGGTGGGCTCCGGCAAAACGGCCCTGACCCTGGCCCTGTGCCTCGCGCTGCGCGACCGCTACAACCTGGCCGTCGTCACCAACGACATCTACACCCGCGAAGACGCCGATTTCCTGGTGCGCAACCAGGCGCTGGCGCCGGAGCGCATCATCGGCGTGGAAACCGGTGGCTGCCCGCACACGGCGATCCGTGAAGACGCCTCGATCAACCTGGAAGCGGTGGACCAGCTCAACCGCCGCTTCCCCGGCCTGGACCTGATCCTCGTGGAGTCCGGTGGCGACAACCTCTCGGCCACCTTCAGCCCGGAACTGTCGGACCTGACCATCTACGTGATCGATGTGTCCGCCGGCGACAAGCTGCCGCGCAAAGGCGGGCCTGGCATTTGCAAATCCGACCTGCTGGTGATCAACAAGATCGACCTCGCGCCGATGGTCGGCGCCTCGCTGGAGCTGATGAACAGCGACACCCAGCGCATGCGCAACGGTAAACCCTTTGTGTTCAGCAACCAGAAAACCGGCGTCGGCCTGGCCGACATCGTCGCCTTCATCGAACGCCAGGGCCTGCTGACCGCCGCCTGATCAACCCACAAGGAACCTGTCCATGAGCCTCAACAAACTCCTCGCAGCTGCCGCCCTGCTGCTCGCCCCTGCCCTGGCCTTCGCTCACCCGGGCCACGGCGACAACGGCCTGGTGGCCGGTATCAGCCATCCCCTCAGCGGCATCGACCACTTGCTGGCGATGGTTGCGGTCGGCCTGTGGGCGGCCCAACAAAAAGGCGCCGCGCGCTGGGCCCTGCCGTGCACCTTTGTCGGCACCATGCTGATCGGCGGCGTGCTGGGCTTTGAAGGGCTGGAACTGCCGGCCCTGGAAAGCGGGATTGCCGCTTCGGTGCTGGCCCTGGGCCTGGCGGTGGCGCTGGCGGTGCGTCCGCCGCTGTTCGTGGCCGTGGCTGCCACGGCGTTGTTTGCGCTGTTCCACGGCGTGGCCCACGGCCTGGAGTTGCCGGACATGTCCAGCCCTTGGGCCTATGCCGCGGGCTTTGTCGGCGCAACGGCGGTGTTGCACGCGGCCGGGTATGCGGTAGTGCGCTTCCTGCCGGCAGCGGCGGCGCCGTTGGTGCGGATTGCCGGCGCGGCTTCGGCGGCGACTGGGGTGTGGTTGTTGGCGGGCTGAGTGTTGTCGCGCCGATAAGAGCGACATCGCAGGCAAGCCAGCCGCCCACATTTGACCGGTTTCACACACCCAAATGTGGGAGCGGGCTTGCCCGCGATAGCGCCAGCGCAAACACCATAGATCCCAAGCCTGCTACCATGCGCGGCAAACACCCCTGCCGTGACGACGCCAGCCAATGCCCAGCGCTTCCCACCCCTCCTTGAACACCGTGCTCACGCACTTCCACAGCCTGATCGTGCCGCTCTGGCAAGGCCCTGGCTGGAACGCCGAGTTGGCATTGCCCTATGAGGCGCTGGACGCCGATCACCGCCCCTTGCCCCCGCAACGCTACCGCGCCATGGCCTGCGCCCGGCAGTTGTACCTGTTTGCCAGCCTGATCGGCGAGCCCGGCGCGGCCTTCGCCGAAGAGCGCGCAGCGGCGCTGTTCCGTTCCCTGCAACGGCATTTCCACGACGCCGAGCACGGCGGCTGGTTCTACAGCATCGACCCCGCCGGCCAGCCGCTGGACAAGCGCAAAGACCTCTACACCCACGCGTTCATCATCTTTGCCTGTGCGCACTACTGGGCCAAGGTGCGTGAGCCACTGGTGGAGTCGGTGCTCGACGCAGCCCTGGAAGTGGTCGCCAGTCGGTTCGCCAGCGGCGACGGCCTCTACGAAGCCGTGCTGGAGCGCAACTGGTCATCCCTCAAGTCCGGCCCACTGCAAAACCCGCTGATGCACCTTGCCGAAGGCTTTCTCGCCACGCTGGCCGTGCGTGAAGACCCGATCACGCAAGACGCCCTGCTGGACTTGGCCAACGCGATGCAGAAGCGCTTCATTGCCCCAGAGCACGGCGTGATGCTGGAAAAACCGCTAGGCGCTGTGGATAACTGGTTTGAGCCCGGCCACCAGTTCGAATGGTTCTTTTTGCTGGAGTCATCGCCAGTGCTGCGCGGCACGCCGCTGCATGCGTCGTTGACGCGCGCATTTGCCTACGCCGAACAGAAGGGTGTGGATAACAGCAGTGGCGCGGTCAGCGGCATGCTGGCCCTGGACGGTAGCGTGCGTGATGGCACCCAGCGTATCTGGGCACAGGCCGAATACCTGCGGGCACTGACCTTGCGGCCGAACAGTGAAGCCGTGCTGCAGCGTCAATTGCAGGCGCTGCAGCAAAAATTCCTGCATGCCAAAGGCTGGAATGAATGCCTGGATGCCCATGGCGAGGTCAGTCGGCGGGATATGCCGTCTACCACGCCTTATCATTTGGCGACTTGCTATCAGGGGTTGGTCCAGCATTTGGGCTGACCTCATGGGCCTCTTCGCGAGCAAGCCCGCTCCCACATTTGATCGCATTCCAAAGGCAGGACGCGGTTAAATGTGGGAGCGGGCTTGCTCGCGAAAGCCTCACCTCGGTCTACCTGACTATCACGCAATCCACTTGCGATCCCCGGTAAAACTGATCGTCAGCCAACGCGCCGCATCCGGCTTGCCCAGCCCTGTGGATATCTCTTCACGCAGCGCATCCAGCGTGGCGACGTTGTCCACCGGGTAATCCGCCGGCAATACCACATGAATCTCGATAAACCGTGCGCGTCCGTGCTTTTGCACGTAGGACACGTAGTCGTCGAAACCATGCCGGGCCTGGGCCGCGTCCATCACTTCACGCACTTTGTCATCCAGATGATCCGGCGCAATGCCCAGCACCTCGCGCAATGCCGGGCGCAAAATCTTCAGCGCCGGCGCCAGCATGCTCAGGGCCAGCAGGATCAGGATCAACGGGTCGACATACACCGCCCATTCGCCATAGCCCTGGGACTTGAGCAGCAGCGCAGCCAGGAAGCTGATCAGCAAACCCACCGACAGCATCGCGTCCACCAGCCAACTGATGTTGTCGAACTGGATCAGTGACGATTTAAGCGTACGGTTGCGGTAGCGCACGTAGAAGAAATAAGCGAACTCGACAACGGTAAACACCGCTGCGTAGATGATCACCAGGCCCAACTCGATCTCGCGCCCGCCATTGATGATGCCGAACACACCGTTGAGAAACGCGTAGATGGCGATCAGCAACAGGAAACTGCCTTCGATCAGCAGCACCATGGGTTCCAGGTGCCAATAGCCGAACTGGAAACGTTCGTTGCTTTTCTTGGCGATCAGCTTGGCCGTGATCAGCATCAACACCTTGATGGCGGTGGCGATCAGCGAGAAAAAGCCGTCGAATAGAATGGATTGGGCGCCAGATACCACACCCGTGACAATCCCGGCGATCGCCACGGCGAACATCAGGATGGTCGATTGTTTGAGTAGCGCCTGCTCACCTCGGTTACTCACATTTCCTCCTGTCAAAACCTATAAACCGCACACTGCGGAGGGGTTTTCAGGGGTGGAGTGTACCTTATGTCGTGTTTTGGCCGATTTGCCGCCATCGCCGGCAAGCCGGCGCCTACATATGACCACCTGCAGGAGCCGGTTTACCGGCGACTCGAATCAATGCCTTACTTGGCGCCTCGCTCGATAGCAAACCCAGCCCAGGTCTGGCTCACCGGCATCAGCTCCAGGCGGTTGATGTTGACGTGCGCAGGCGTGTTCAGCACCCAGAAGATGGTGTCGGCAATGTCCTGCGGCTGGATCGGCTCGGCACCGGCGTAGGTGGCGTCATAGCGCGCCTGGTCGCCGCCGAAGCGCACCAGCGAGAACTCGCTTTCGCACAGGCCTGGCTCGATGTTGGTCACACGCACGCCGGTACCTTGCAGGTCGCAACGCAGGTTCAGCGAGAACTGCTTCACGAACGCCTTGGAGCCGCCATACACGTGGCTGCCCGGGTACGGGTAGCTGCCGGCGATGGAGCCCAGGTTGATGATCCCGGCGCCACGGCCATGGGCGATCAGGCGCGGAAGCAGCAGGCTGGTGGTGGTCAGCAGGCCCTTGATGTTGGTGTCGACCATGGTTTCCCAATCGTCGAGGCTGCACTTGGGCGCAGGATCGGTGCCCACGGCCAGGCCGGCGTTGTTGATCAGTCCACGCAAGGTGGCGAACGACGCTGGCAGATTGGCGATCGCGTCTTCCATGCCCTTGCGGTCACGGACGTCCACCACCAGGCCATGCACTTCGGTCTGCTTGGAAAGCTCTTCGACCAACGCATTCAAACGGTCGGCACGACGACCGGTGAGCACCAGTTTCCAGCCGGCTTCGGCAAAACGACGGGCACAGGCCTCGCCAAAACCTGAGGTTGCGCCAGTAATAAACAGCGTGTTGGACATGGTGTTCTCCTTGCGGTGATCGGGGAAAAAAGTTGCCAGCAGAATGCCCGTACGCCGCGGTGGCGGCAACCGCTATGCACTCACCTTCATGTACAGCTGATCATTTTTTGACCATTACGAGCAACGCCATATAAACCGTGGCCTGCAGCCATATGCGCGCAGGTTATCCACAACTGCGCCCACAGTCTTTGGGGGCAAGTGCAAAACACCCGAAGCCGCTGTGTACAAGGCCTGCAGGCGGTTTTAGAAAGTTTTTTGCTTGACCTTCGCCGGGGCGTATGTAGGCCCATGACCCCGCAGAAAATCCAGACGATGGCTCCAGGCCAGTCATTCCGGCCTCTGCGGCAGTCTTTCCAGAGTTTAGTCACAGACTTATCCACAGGCCGGAGGGACATATTTCGGTCATATACCTGTGTCTTTAAACAGGTTGACAAAGGGCTCGCCCGGTCAGCAAAAAACCGCTGATCAAAAAACAACCGCCATGCTGCAAGCCACGTAGATAAAGGCCTGCAGCGAGCTACACCCACGTTACCCACAGCCGGTTCCACAGCGGATGGGGACAAGTCAAAACTGTGACAAAACAGGGATTTGCGGCGGCTATATGTCGCGCTTTCAGAGGAGGCCAGATTTGTTTTCCACAATTTGGCGGGGAGCCTGTGAACACCCCAAAAACAAATGTGAGAACCGGCTGTATGTGGGAGCCGGGCTTGCCCGCGATAGCTTCACCTCGGTTTGCCTGACAGACCGAGGTGTTCGCATCGCAGGCAAGCCAGCTCCCACATAAAGCCGGTTCCCACATGGGTTATTGCATCAAGCTTTTAGATCAGTGCCCACCCAGGTAGGCGTTGCGCACCTCTTCATTCACCAGCAATTCCTTACCGGTGCCGGTCAGGCGAATCTCGCCGTTGACCATCACATACGCACGGTCCGACAGGCGCAACGCATGGTTGGCGTTCTGCTCCACCAGGAAGATGGTCATCCCGGTGGAAGCCAGCTCGCGCAGCGTGGCGAAGATTTGCTTCACCACGATCGGCGCCAGGCCCAGGCTCGGTTCATCCAGCAGCAACAGCTTGGGCCGGCTCATCAGCGCGCGGGCGATGGCGAGCATTTGCTGCTCACCACCGGACATGGTCATCGCGCGCTGGTTGCGCCGCTCCTTGAGCCGTGGGAACAGCTCGAACATGCGCTGCATGTCCTCCGTGGCAAACTTGTCGCCAATCGGGATGGTGCCCATCAGCAGGTTTTCCTCGACGGTCATGTCGGGGAACACCCGCCGCCCTTCCGGCGACTGCGCAATGCCATTGGAAGCGATGTAGTGGGACGACTTGTGGGTAATGTCGACGCCGTTGTAGATGATCTGCCCCGACTCGGCCCGAGGCTGGCCGAAGATCGACATCAGCAGCGTGGATTTACCCGCGCCGTTGGAGCCGATCAGGCTGACGGTTTCGCCTTCATTGATGTGCAGCGAGACTTTTTTCAGGGCCTGGATCGGGCCGTAGAACACGTCCAGGTCCTTCATTTCGAGGATAGGTGTACTCATACCAGCTCCTCTTCGTCTGCGCCCAGGTAGGCGGCAATCACTTTCGGGTCGTTGCGGATCGCATCCGGCCCACCCTCGGCAATCACGTTGCCGTGGTCCAGCACCACGATGTGGTCGGAAATACTCATCACCATGCCCATGTCGTGTTCGATCAGCACCACCGTGAGGTCGTGTTCGTCGCGCAGCAGGCGAATCATCGCGCTGAGGGCTTCGGTTTCCTGCGGGTTGAGGCCCGCTGCCGGTTCGTCCAGGCAGATGATCTGCGGCCGGGTGCACATGGCCCGGGCGATTTCCAGGCGGCGCTGCTGGCCGTAGGAAAGCTCGCCAGCCAGTCGGTTGGCGCAATCCACCAGGTCGACCACCTCGAGCCAGTAGAAGGCATGGTCGAGCGCATCGCTCTCGGCCTTGCGATAGCCCTTGGTGTTGAGGATGCCCGCAAGCATGTTGCGGTTGACCCACATGTGCTGGGCGACCAGCAGGTTTTCCAGCACCGACATTTCCTTGAACAGGCGAATGTTCTGGAAGGTGCGGGCCAGGCCGGCACGGTTGACCAGGTGGGTGCCGCCGAACATCTTGTAGAACACCCGGCTGAAGAAGCTTTTCGGCGACACGAAGTCGACCGCCTTGAAACGCTCACCCAGCAACTGGATCACGTTGGTCTGCTTGCCGCGAATGTTCAGTTCGATCTTGCCGCCGCTGGCTTTGTAGAAGCCGGTGAGGCAGTTGAACACGGTGGTCTTGCCAGCGCCGTTGGGGCCGATCAGGGCGAAGATCGAGTTGCGTTCGACCTTGAGGCTCACGTCGCTCAAGGCCTTGATGCCACCGAAGTGCATCATCAGGTGTTCCACGGAGAGGACGACTTCCTTGCTCATGGCGCTACCCCCTTGCGTGGCGTCACACCGGTGCGGCTGATCCGGATCAGGCCGCGCGGTCGCCAGATCATCATCACCACCATCAGCACGCCAAACAGCAGCACGCGGTATTCGCTGAAGCTGCGCAGCAGTTCAGGCGCGACGGTCAAGACGAACGCCGCAATCACCACGCCGACCGTCGAGCCCATGCCGCCCAACACCACGATGGCGAGGATCAGCGCCGACTCGAAGAAGGTGAAGGAGGACGGGTTGACGAAGCCCTGGTAACTGGCAAAGAACACCCCGGCCAGACCGGCGGTGGACGCGCCGATGGTGAACGCCGAGAGCTTGACCAGCACGTGGTTCAGGCCCATGGAGCGGCAGGCGATCTCATCTTCGCGCAAGGCTTCCCAGGCGCGGCCGACCGGCATGCGGGTCAGGCGATGCTTGATGTACAGCACGGCCAGCACCACCAGGAACAGCACGATGTAGATGAACAGGAATTTGATATTGGGGTTGTAGTCGATGCCGAAGAATTCGTGGAATGGAATCCCACCGTCCTTCGCCTTGCGCCCGAACTCCAGGCCCAGGAAGGTCGGCGACGGCACCGGCATACCGTTCGGGCCACCGGTGAACGACAGCCAGTTGTTGAGCACCAGGCGGATGATTTCACCGAAGCCCAGGGTCACGATGGCGAGATAATCGCCGTGCATTCGCAACACCGGGAATCCGAGTATGCACCCCGCCAGCGCCGCACAGATGGCCGCCAGCGGCAGCACCGTCCAGAAACCCAGGCCGAGGTATTGATAACCCAGCGCCAGGCCGTAGGCGCCGATGGCGTAGAACGCCACGTAACCGAGGTCGAGCAGGCCGGCCAGGCCGACCACGATGTTCAGGCCCAGGCCGAGCAACACGTAGATCAGGCCGAGGATCACCACGGTCAGCAGGTACTTGTTGGCGAAGATCGGGAACACGATGGCGATCACGATCAGCACCGGGATGATCCAGCGCAACCGCGACTTGTAGTCCGGTGGCAGCACGTGCACGCCGGAGCCACTGCTTTCGAAGCCCTGCAGGATCTTCAGGCCCTTGGGGGTCTGCAGGAACAGGCTCATGGCAAAGCGGCCGACCATCACGATGGCGACCAGCAGGGCCACGCGGGCCGGTTCCAGGTTGAAGCTGTAGCCGTCGAGGACCACGCCGACGATCGGACCGAACACGATCAACGAGATCAGCCCGGCAAGGACCGTATCGACCACACTTTTCTTGATATCGATGGGTTTGGCAGCAGACATGTTTACACCTTCGCCACGAGTGGGCGACCAAGCAGGCCCTGGGGACGGAAAATCAGAATCACCACCAGCAGGGAGAAACTGAACACGTCTTTGTAGTCAGAGTTGATCAACCCCGAGAACAGCGACTCGGAAATACCCAGGATGATCCCGCCCAGCATCGCCCCAGGCAGGGAGCCGATGCCGCCGAGTACCGCTGCGGTAAACGCCTTGATGCCGATGATGAAGCCGGCATAGAAGTCGAACGTGCCGTAGTTGAGGGTGATCAGCACACCTGCCAGGGCCGCCATGGCGGCACCGATGACAAACACGTAGGAGATCACGCGGTCGGTGTTGATGCCCAGGATCGAGGCCATCTTGCGGTCTTGCTGGGTGGCGCGGCACATGCGGCCGAGCTTGGTGTACTTGATGATGTAGGTGAGCAGCGCCATGCCGGCAAACGCCGCCACGAGGATGAAGACCTTGGTGTACGTGAGCTGGACGAACCCGCTGCCGATGTCGACACGCCAGGCCCCGGCCAGCAGGGTGGGAATACCTTGTTGCTTGGCACCCTGGGCGATCTGCGCGTAGTTCTGCAGGATCAGGGAGATCCCGATGGCGCTGATCAGCGGAGCCAGTCGGGTGGAGTTGCGCAGCGGTTTGTAGGCGACACGCTCGATGACCCAACCGTACACGCCGGTGACGACCACGGTGAAGATCAAGGTGCCGAGAATGAGCAGCGGGAAGGATTCGATGCCGAAGTAAGCCAGCAGTGCCAGACTGATCGCCGCGAGGTAAGCGGAAATCATATAAACCTCGCCATGGGCGAAGTTGATCATGCCAATGATGCCATAGACCATTGTGTAGCCGATGGCGATCAGGCCATAGACCGACCCGAGGGTCAGGCCGTTGACCAGTTGCTGCAGGAAAATACCATCCATAACGCAATCTCACGCGGTGAGAGACTGCACACCCGCCAGTTGCCGGTGTGCGGCTCTTCTTGGAGGAAAAAACAGATATCCATCACAGCACCATTCCCTGTGGGAGCGGGCTTGCTCGCGAAGGCGGCGGGTCAGTCAACACATCGACTGCTGACAGATCGCTTTCGCGAGCAAGCCC